>NZ_JBXMTI010000077.1:0-22704 GCF_057083605.1 Candidatus Villigracilis sp.
CCAGGGCCGCAACCGACTGTCCCTGACGCTCCTGCCCCAGACACGTCCCCGACCTTCCATCTCCTTCAGGATACTGTCTGCCATGCCTCAATGCAACTTCATTCTAATAACACAGCGTGCACTGGACGCTGGGGAGTCTGCGACACGCTTCGCAGTCAAGCATTTTTCCCTGGGCGAACACCAGGACAGGCTGGCTTCGAGTTTTTTTCTGAACCCAAGCAGAGTCCATGCCCGCTCAACTGTCCGCTAGCGTAAACCGTTGGCTGGCTTCGAATAATCCAGATGTTGGAGGAACTCAATCATGCGAAAAGTTATTGTGCTTGAACATATCTCTCTTGATGGTGTCATACAAGCCCCAGGCGGGCCAGACGAAGATACCAGTGGCGGCTTCGCATATGGCGGCTGGGCAGGGCCCTATTCCGACGAGATTCTTGGAACAGCTTTGAGAAAGCAGATGAACTCGCAGTTTGACTTGTTGTTAGGGCGCAAAACCTTTGACATTTGGGCAGCGTACTGGCCCAAACATGCGGACGTATGGCCGGGCGTCAACACGGCAACCAAGTACATCGCCTCGAATACCATCACTTCTCACGAATGGCAGCCGTCCGTGTTTTTGAACGGAGATATTGCGGAAAAAGTCGCCAAGATCAAGGGACAGCAAGGACCGAATTTGCACGTTTGGGGAAGTGGTAATCTCCTTCAGACGTTGATCAAACATGATCTGGTCGATGTGTTTTGGCTGATGGTCTATCCGATCACGTTGGGTGGTGGAAAACGGTTGTTTGCTGATGGCACGATCCTGGCAGCGTTCAAGCTGACGGAAAGCATAGTCGGCTCGAATGGCGTCATTGTCGTGAATTACGAGCGTGCAGGCGCAATCACAACCAGTTCAAGTGCCTGAATAGTTGGATTGCTGAAGTTTTACAGTTTGTTCTTGAAGGCAAGTAAAGTCTTGCACAACAAAACGCCAGCATGAGGCAGCTATGGAATACGATGTAATTATTGTAGGCGCGCGCATTGCGGGTTCAATTCTTGGCACACTATTGGCTCAGTTTGGACAACGCGTGTTAATTTTGGATAAGGCACGCTTTCCAAGTGATACTCTTTCTACGCACTTTTTCCGAGCGCCAGCTCTGCATGTCTTTGAAAAGCTTGGTGTGCTAGAGGAGGTTAAATCTGCCGCCCCGCCTCTGACTGTCATGTGGAATTATATTGATGGGCATGTCCTAAGCGAACCCGTGGATTCGGTTGAAGAGCACCTGCGTTTCTTTCTTTGCCTGCGTCGAATCACTTTGGATTGGATTCTCTTCCAGCGTGTCAAACGCGAACCAAATGTCGAAATCCGCGAAGGTGCCCTCGTCAAGGATTTGATTTGGAGAGATGGGCGGGTGATCGGTGTGCGCTGGAGCGATCAGGAGAATACGAATGAAGCCAGCGCGCGGATCGTGATTGGTGCCGATGGGTTATATTCAATGGTTGCCAAAGCCCTCAATCCAACCTATGAGACATTCTTTCCTGTGCAACGTTGCATGTATTACACATATTTTCAGGGCCTTGACTCTTTGGAGAAGCCAAGCGCTGAACATCACTTCCTTGGAGACACGCTCACCTACGTCTTCCCCACTGATACAAATCTGACATTGGTTGCCCTCAGCATGCCAATCAGCGATTTTCCCTCCTTCAAAAAAGAACCGCTGAAACGACTTCAAGCGCATCTTGAATCACTTCCATTACTCGCCCCGCGACTTGGCAAGGCGGAAATCCATGCGGAAATTAGAGGCGCTGCAAATATTCCGTGCTACCAGCGCGTACCCTATGGTCCTGGCTGGGCTTTGGTTGGCGATGCCCATCAGATCATGGATCCATGGAGCGGTATGGGAATTGATCATGCCACGACCCATGCTGCTCTGCTCGCAGATTCGCTTAACAAATGGTTTAAGGGAAATTCTGATTGGGAAGCGGCCATGAACGAGTACCATAGTCAGGCTCGTCAGTGGAGCGAAAAAACGTATCGCCGCACCAGCACTTATGCAGCTGATCTGCGCCCCATGACCCGCGCGGCATTGCAGAAGCGCGGACTGGTTTGAAAAATCATCATTGGACGGATTTTGTTCATAGATTTCGGACACGAGACGTATGATTCTATTTATAAGTAGTTATGCAAATTTATTTCAGTTGCCGCATTAGAAAATATGGTCAAGTCTAATTACAATGACATACAGCCATTCTATAAAATACAAATATGTTCTTCATTTCTAATGATCATACGGAGAAAAACATGTCCAATCAACAAATTCAAGAATCTGTAAAAGGTTTGATCCAATATTACACAGCAAATCCAGATAAGGCAATTTCAGCCTATGAGCTTGGGCATTTGTCTTGCAAATCGTGGTTGTCACTTTAATCAGCGTGAGGAGGCGAGGGCTGCCTCCTCGCGAAAACCATTAGCAGCCCTGAGGAGATCAATATGACGGCTACTGAGGCAGTGGTTCTTGTAATTGTCTTAATTGTTTGTGTCCTTTGGGACGCCCTGATCCTCTATCAGATTTGGAGAGGCGAGACATTCGCGTTTTCCTCTCAAAAGTATGAACCGCCGCGGACTAGACTCCGCAAGACTGAACCAGTCCCATTTTGGGCGGTTATTGGTATGCAATCAATTTTTCCCAACGGAGCGATTCTATATTTACTTTGGTTTTGGTTGCCAACATTGGCTGATTAAAAAATCGGCTTTGGATTATTTGCCATTCGGTTGTCGACTGGCGTAGCTGTTACGGGTATGCGCTGTTCCAGAACCTTGCCAATACTGTGCAAGTGATGTCAGCGCAAACTGTTTGGCGACTGATATAATAACAAACAAAATTCTGAGAAAAAATAATCCATCACAGGTGGTGACAAACAATGACAAAATCACTTATCGTCGCAATCAATATCATTTTTATTATTGTAATGCTTACAGGGTGCTCGCCGGCGACCAATGGGGATTCATCGTCCAACGCACAAAACTATCAAGTGGAAATCATCAATCTTACCGAGCCTGTTTACGAGACAATTCGAACTGAAAATATAAATCAGCCGAATTGTACTGGAACAGGTGAAGTTGACAATGTAATTGAACGCACTATGGGAATTAATCACTCAATCATGGTAGGGCTTGGCCTAACAGTTGACGTTGATGGAAAACTTGAAGTATTTGGAACAGGTGTTAACTTGGGAGAGGCAATTTCAAGTGAACTCGGATATGAGTACGGGACTATTGAAAGCATAGCCCGTTCAATTACGGTGCGAGCAGCCCCAAAAAGCCATATGATGCATACAGTTAAATTAAGTGAGGTTTGGGAATCAGGTACTGCACGGGTTACTACGAATGGACAGTCAATGGATATACCCTTTCGATATAGAGCCAACTTCTCTATTGATCTAATGGAAAGCGTGCCAGTGGACTGCGTAACCGGGCAAGTCGCCTTGGTTACAGATGCTAGTTGTCAGATTCCCATCCATGGAACATACAACTACTCAAGAAGTGATGTAATACTGAATTTCGGACCAGGAATTAATATCTTCTTTGATCAACCTGGCGGAGGGGCTTATAGCAATGATCAAGCAGGTTGCGAGATAAATCAAGACTGTACTCAGTTGCGCGCGTTCAACAAAGACAGTGCAGATCCAAATGCCAGGGGTGTAACTGGGCCTTGGGTAGAAATTCAAAATGGATCTTCTACGGCTAAGTGGAATCAGTTTATTGTGCAATGCGAACTGGCAAATTAACATCAAAATATACTCAGAGATTGAGATAATCGATTTCAATTTCGGAAACCCTCTCAAAAATCGTTGCCCTCAAAGCGGCGAAACGACACGTACATTAACGGGTTAATATCAGCGAAATTTCCTGGCAGGACAAAATTTTTATTAAAGGAGTGTCAAATATGCGAAAACGAAATTGGCGGTTTGTGTTCACTGGTTTTCTTTTTCTTGCGCTGGCGATTGGGTTTTTCTTCTTCATGACGCCCCTGGCGGGAAGTTCCACAGACCCTGTGGAATTTATGAGGTTAATCGGGCAAGTCTCCGGGGTGGTGGGCGGGGTAAGCATCGCTCTCATCATCTTCGGGCTGATCGGCAAAAAGGTATAGTCGAAACAAAAACGGTGACTATTCGAAATACGGTCCCCAGGAAATTTACGCTTCTAAAAAATGCGCAGTCTCCTCCGGGCGGCTGCGCATTTTTATCGCCTGTCTTATAACATAATAAACTTACCTTGCGCACTCACGCTCCGACTACGAGCGGGAACGAACACCGCTCTCCGCTCAGCGCGAATTTCGTCCTCCCGAAGGACATCGGGACGATGTGAGCGGAGCGACGAGTGCAAGCCGAGAAGTGCAGTCGAAGGATATTGGGCATAAACTACTCTTTCTCCCTAATGGACGAATCAATTAAACATCGGACAAATCGCGGCATAGCCGTAGCGTTCTAGAAAGGAGCTTTTGAAAGCAGTCGAATTCAACTGGTTCAAGAAACGATCAGCTAGTTCAGGGAGCCGTGCTTCCAAATGATTGTGGCTGACCTGTTTGCGAACAGCTTTCCAAACATGTTCCTGTGGATTCAAATCTGGACTGGCGGTTGGAAAGAAAATGATCTCTAAACGAGGATGTTTCTCCAACACCTTATCAATGGGTTTACCACGATGCCAGGGTGCCCGATCCCAAAGCAAGATAATGGGCACGCCAGGATTTGCATCCAGAATCATCTCCAAGGATTGTGCCGAAATTTCAGCATTCATCAGATCGGAACGCATGGCAAGTTCTTGTCCGCTGTGTAAGTTCAAAACTCCATAGAAATTCGTTTTAGCTCGTCCTGGATCGGCTCGCACAATCGGCGTTTGCCCGGTTGGAGACCAAACATGGCAGGTAGTGGCTTGTAGATATAATCCAGCTTCATCTCCAGCCAGGAAAACAGTATTTGGCGCATCTTGAGCCACATCAATCAGTTTTTTTCGAGTTGCTCTTCAAAATCAGCTACCTTGGTCTGACTATGAGACTTGAAAATCTTCTCGGTCTTCTGGTAACTAAAGCCACACAGGCTTAAGAGGCTGGTATAGGAGGTGCGGCTCTTGTATTCAACACCGTACCGTTCTCGAACCACATGCATCAGATCTTCCACTGTCCAAAATTGACCATCCGCTGTGTTGGTATTTGTCCCGAACAAATCCTTGGGTGTGTATTGATGCAATTTCTGTTGCAATTCTTCGATCTGTAATTTGCTCAGTTTGGCACTATTACCACCAGTTCGGTGATCAACCAGTCCTTGGGAATGATCTTCTCGGTATGCGTGACACCATTCCATCAAACTGGTTCGGCTACAGCCAGTGATCTGCTCGATTTCTTGCTCTGCGTAGCCTTCTCCATATAAACGAACTGCTTGGTAACGAGTGCGTGTCGCCGCATCTTTACATCCTTGGTATGCTTTTCGCAGTTCTTTCCGTTCTGCTTCCGTTAGTTTGAATTTCCGCTTTGCCATTGCCCTATTGTACGACTTCTACTTACTTTGTCCATAAGGTGAGTAATTAAGTAAGCCTTTTGGTGGAGATTGCGAGTAAATATCATGACTATGGTTTAATAAATTATGCGATATTGTGTAGAAAGAAAATAAATTATAGGATAGGTCAACCCATGGACATCCCTCAAGTCTTCATACAACGCTACGATGCGCTTTACAACTTTTGGCTGGAAGGCATCTGGGCGGAAGTCACACCTGAATTAATGCGTCAGCGGCCTCATCCACGAGTTAATTCAATTGCGTGGAATTTATGGCATCTCACGCGAGTGGAGGACGCCGGTCTAAATCGTTTCGTCGCAGACCGTCCGCAGGTGCTGGATGAGGGTCGGTGGATGGAACGCATGAACGTCCCCTGGCGGCATCACGGAACCAATATGACATTCGCAGAAGTGGATGAGTTGAATCAAAGGATCGATCTCTCAGCCTTGCATGAATATTCAAAGTCTGTGCAGGCGCGTACGCGTGAAATTATCTCCACTCTCACCTCCAGCGATCTTGATCCAGTAATGGATGAAGGACGCCTACGCCAGCTTATGGTTAATGAAGGGCTGGCTCATAGTGATCCCGAAGGATTCATCCAAAACTATCTTGGCTGGAGCAAGGGGAAATGCCTGATGAATTTCGGCATGACCCATCCCTATCAACACCTGGGAGAGATCGGTGTTCTCGCCAGTTTGCTTGGCGTCGAATTCGAATAGGGGGAGCGTACTCGTAAGTCTTCTGAAAAACTCTTCTTAACACGAAGGGCACGAAGCACACAAAGGAATTCCTAGCGATCTCACCGCACTGGCGCGCGGCGCAAGTGCTGCGTGCTTCGCGGTAGATTGAGATTTTCGTAGTGTAGTCATTCGTGTAATTCGCGTTAAGAATTTCGCGACTTCGCAAAAGCCAAGCTGGTAAATCTATTCTCTATTCTGGATATGGGCGTGCCATTGTATAATCAACTCTGGAGGAATCATTGATGAAAAATCACCCCAACCCGGTTATGACAGCTATTCGATACATTGTTCCACCCCTGCTCTTGTGTTCCGCAAGTTTTATCTTTTGTATGCACTGGTTTCTGCTGATGGCGGATACGCTCGCCTCAGGCACCACATCGGATGTGATCCCCGCGCCCATCCTTTCGTCCATCATTGCTTACTACACGGTCATTTTTGGACCGATGACTTGGCTGGTCAAAATCTTCATATTGGTTATGCTGCTGACCATGACATTGCAATTGTTCATTCGAGAAATCCCCTGGTATCTCCGCTGGCCAATCTTTGTCACCAATGCTCCGCTTGTCTTCATGGGAGTCTTCTATATCATCCCGCTTGCGGACCGATTCATTCTAAACGCCGAAACACCGGAAATCCAATCGCAATTTGCGCGCACCATTCATAGTGCACATGTGATCTCAGCCTACGGCGCCGCGCTAATGATCGTTCTGCAGCTGATTATCGTCATCTATCTGCAGAAACAAGCGGAAAAGCAGTAGGGCATAACGATGTCAATCTAGGTAGATTCAAAGTCTGAGATCGCTTGAAATGCATTATTACCACAAGGAGAAATAATGACAACTATAACCCGTGGGCAAAAAATCTATTTCGCCGCTGTCGGCTTGTTAGCGCTTTGGGTGGGCGCATGGGGCTACTTTATCCCAGCCCACGTGGATCAGGCGATCCCCTGGCTGGTGCCGCCTCTTCATGCACGTTTTCTGGGGGCCATGTACTTCTCCGGCACTGCGTTCATGCTGGGCTGTATTCTCGCCCGACGCTGGGCCGAGGTGCGAATAGTACTGCCTATGATCGCCATTTGGACTGGGATGTTATTCGTGACCTCCCTCTTTTATCTGGATCAGTTTAACTTCGCACGGCCCCAGGTCTGGATTTGGTTCGGCGCTTATCTGGTTTATCCTATTATTGCGCTCTGGCTCGCATGGCAACAACGCGCATCAGACTTGAAACCGGCTGGCACTGTCGTCCCGAAGTGGGCAGGCGTTTATCTGTTGGCGCAAGGGAGTCTGATCACGGTTTTGGCGTTAGCATTGTTGTTCCTACCCAATTTCATGGTGACTGTATGGCCATGGAAGATCACTCCTCTGCTCGCGCAGTTGTATTCAGCTCCCTTCCTTTCATACGGTGTGGGAAGCTTGCTGCTGGCACGCCGAGAGACCTGGCTCGAAATCCGCATCGCCATAACTGCAACACTGGTCTTTGCTGTTGGCGTTTTGCTAGCCTCGATCCTCCACCGCGACTTGTTCTCTGCCGCTGATGTAGCCGACTGGCTATGGTTTGGTGGCTTCACCCTTGCTGTCATGATGTTGAGTCTGCTTACGCTGCGGGCTTTTGCAGCTACCCGACCTGAGCCGTTGTAGCCTGTATTTTATTATATAGCAATTCATTCATTCACGATGATAAGACCAGAGTTCAACAAATGGATGCGATCTTAATCCACGGAATGGGACGAACGCCCATGGCCATGTCTATTTTGGCGGCGCGGCTGCGAGCAGCTAATATTCGGCCTCATCTTTTTGGTTACTCGGTTACCTTTGAAAGCTGGGATGAATGCATCCAAAGGCTTGAGAAATTCATCGCAAAGCGCACCAGAACAAATGACTATATTATTGTGGGGCACTCGCTCGGAACAGTGCTGACGCGTGCCACCTTACCGAGGCTGATCCACAAACCAACGGCTTGTTTCTTTCTGGCTCCCCCATCCCATGTAAGCAAGGCGGCGCGCAACTTTGCTCACCGCCGATTGATTCGGGTGCTGATGGGCGAGATCGGGCATGTCCTTGCCGACAAACAATTCATGGAGTCATTGCCTCTGCCAAACGTGCCTACGAAAATCTATGCAGGAATCGCAGGTCCGCGCGGACGCTACTCGCCGTTCGGAGAAGAACCCAACGATGGTTTGCTGACCGTCAAAGAGACATTGTTGCCAAGTGTTCCTGTGCAAACAATCCCTGCGATACATACTTTCATCATGAACTCAAAGATCGTCACTCAGGATATTGTGAGGATCGCAAAGTCAAATTCACCTATTTGAAACGATCAAGTATCGAAAAAAAGTCTCCGAGTCCTTTTGGGAACTCGGAGACTTTGCCTTTATTGATCACCTCTCACTTATCACTCACTACCCGTTCTTCTTCTGAAACTCCTTCATAAACTTAACCAATTCCTGCGTGCCAGCCAAATCCATGGCATTGTAAATGGAGGCACGCATACCACCCACCGACCTGTGGCCTTTCAAACCGATCAGGTTTTCCTTCTTCGCATCCTTTGCAAAAGTCTCTTCAAGTTCTTCGCTGGGTAAACGGAAGGGAATGTTCATCAGTGAGCGGGCTTCGGGCTTTGCGTGTCCACGATAAAAACCGCCGCTTTCATCAATAGCGTTGTATACCAGTGTCGCTTTGGCACGGTTATTCTTTTCGACAGCCGCAAGTCCGCCGAGTTTTTTGGCCCACTTGAAGACCAGCCCCACCATATAAATGGCAAAGGAGGGCGGGGTGTTGTGCAATGATCCGCTTGCAGCCAGTGTTTTGTAATCCAGCATCACGGGCAGGTTATCGGGCACACGCTCCAGCATATCATCACGGATGATGACAACCGTAACGCCTGAAGGTCCCGCATTCTTTTGTGCGCCCGCATAAAGCAAAGCATATTTTGTAATATCAATCGGGCGGCTGATGAAATCGGATGAACCATCACATACTAGCGGCACGCCCATAGGTGGAGTCGGCTCATTAAAATATTCCACGCCGTGAATGGTCTCATTGGATGTGAAATGCAGATACGCGGCTTTCGGGTCCAGGTCAAGGCTGGCGGGGATACAGTTGAAACCATCCGCTTCGGTGTTGGCAGCGGCGCGGGCTGTCCCAAGTTTTTTGGATTCCTTGATGGCGGTCTTGCTCCACGTGCCTGTCACAATATAATCAGCAGAAGCGCCGGCAGCACGCAGGTTCATCGGCAGCATTGTAAATTGCAATGTCGCACCGCCCTGAAGGAACATCACTTTATAGTTGGTGGGAATACTGAGCAGTTCGCGCAAGTCCGCTTCGGCAGTTTGGATAACCGCTTCAAACTCCTTCGAGCGATGGCTGATCTCCATCACCGACATTCCCGTGCCTTTGAAATTCAGCAATTCGGCCTGTGCCTCCTGCAAAACTTCCAGCGGCAAAACGCCGGGACCAGGATTGAAATTATGGGCTCGTTTTAAATCAGACATTGATGGGACTCCTGTTTTATAGATATTTTTATGCGCTTCATTCTGGACCGTGAAGCTGATTCTGTTTTCTGATGGTGCGATGCACCACGCTGTTGTCTTCACAGCATTATATCGGCTTGTCAGACAAATCTACAAGAACAATTGACATGATTCTCCACTGATAGACGTCGTTGACAAAGGTTT
Source organism: Candidatus Villigracilis sp. (assembly GCF_057083605.1). Lineage (NCBI taxonomy): Bacteria > Bacillati > Chloroflexota > Anaerolineae > Anaerolineales > Candidatus Villigracilaceae > Candidatus Villigracilis > Candidatus Villigracilis sp. The sequence continues at coordinate 9,943 of NZ_JBXMTI010000077.1, forward strand.
TTCTCGTTGTTAGAATGAAAACCGTGTTGATATTGCCTACCCAAACAGGAATTCAGCCGATCCGTCGGTTGGATTCCTGTTATTAATTTCCAACAAGTACTGCAAAGTACAGCGACATTTATGTCGCGAATAGTTGCGACATAAATGTCGCTATACAGAATCAATCAAAAAAATCAATCTGCTTAGGAGAAAAACATGAAGGTTCTAATTTGCGATAAGACAGAAAAAGAATATATTGAACAAATGCGCGCTGCGGGTCTCACTGTGGATGTGCGTGATGACATCACTCCCGAAGAACTTCCGAATGTCCTGCCCGCCTACGATGGCATGGTCGTCCGCTCGCGAACCAAGGTGAGGCAGCCGCTCATTGACGTTTGCCCCAATCTCAAAGTCATAGTAAGAGGCGGCGCTGGTCTTGATACTATTGATTTTGAATATGCCAAATCCAAGGGCATCGCTGTGATGAATACACCGCTGGCAAATTCCGCTTCGGTGGCGGAGCTGGCTATCGGTTACATGCTCATGATGGCACGTTCTCTTTATCAAGCCACTGCTTCGATGAAATCTGAAAAATGGGACAAGAAAAGCTTCAACGGCGACGAGGTCGGTGGCAAGACCCTCGGCCTGATCGGTATTGGCAATATTGGCAAGGAGGTTGCCAGGCGCGCCCATGCGCTTGATATGAACGTGCTGGCCTATGATCCTTACGTTAATGAAGCCGTCGGCATCAAGTTGATCACTCTGGATGAATTGCTGGCTCAATCTGATTACATCAGCCTGCACCTGCCCAAGACCAAAGAGTCCGCGGGTATGATCGGCGCGGAACAATTTGCCAAAATGAAGAATGGCGTCCGCATCGTCAACTGCGCACGCGGCGGCATTATAGATGAGAATGCCTTATACGATGCACTCACCAGCGGCAAAGTTGCTGGCGCAGCATTAGATGTCTTCAACGACGAGCCACCCACCGATTGGAAATTGCTCAAACTGGATAACGTGATCGGCTCACCACACATTGGCGCAGCCACCAAAGAAGCCCAGGCCCGCGTCGGCGCGGAAGTGGCAGAGAAGTTAATTGCGTTTGCGAAGAATGGAAAATAACATTCGTATCGTCATTGCGAGGAGGGCTTCAGCTCGACGAAGCAATCTCCATCACAACAATGAGATTGCTTCGGGCAAATAGCAAGAGCGCCCTCGCAATGACGAATAATTTAATTGGAGAAGACATCCATGAAAATCATTAACGATATTGGCATTCAAATCCCGCAGGTGTATTTGCCCAAGGCAGGCATTGACTTAAAGAAATGGGCTGTCATCGCCTGTGACCAGTTCACATCCGAACCTGAATATTGGAATGAAGTGGAAAAGATCGTCGGCGATTCTCCCTCGACATTGAACTTAACTTTTCCTGAAGTTTATCTCGATAAGCCCGGTGAAGAAGAGCGTATTAAAAATATTCAACTGACCATGCGTCAATATATGGATGAGGGAATTCTCCAGCCGCGTGACGGCCTCATTTATGTAGAGCGCACGGTTTCAGGAAAAACACGCAAGGGCATCATCCTGTGCCTTGACCTTGAACGCTATGATTACAATAAAGGTTCATCCAGCCTAATTCGCGCCACCGAAGGGACAATTGTGGATCGGCTGCCACCTCGTATCAAGATCCGCCAGGGTGCAGCCATGGAGTTACCGCACATCCTTGTGTTGATCGATGACCCGAATCGCACAGTCATTGAACCATTAGGCGCAAATAAAGCCAAACTCGAAAAGTTATATGATTTTGACTTGATGCTGGATAGCGGTCACCTTGCGGGATATGCAGTTGACGAATCACACGAAAATCAAGTCGTTGAGGCCTTGCGCGGACTCGCCAAGCCTGAAACATTTGCGTCCAAATACGGCATTGGCAAAGATGAACCTGTCCTGTTGTTTGCGATGGGTGATGGCAATCATTCACTGGCAACTGCTAAAGCGATCTGGGAAAAGATAAAGCCGCAGGTTGGTATGGATCATCCTTCGCGATATGCACTGGTTGAGATTGAAAACGTCCATGATGAAGGCTTGGAGTTTGAACCAATTCACCGCGTGCTATTTGGGTTGAAGAAAGATCTATTCGCGGAGCTTGAAAGATCATTCGGTGCGAATTTTAAGTACACAACTGTTGCAAACGGCGCGGAAATGACTCAACGTGTGAATCAGGCCGATGGTGAGAAGCAGGCAATCGGTCTGGTTGGAGGCGGGAAGCAGTTTGGCGTGATCGAGATTTCGAATCCATCATCCAATCTGGCAGTGGGCACTATTCAATCCTTCCTGGATGCTTTCCTGAAAGATGGCGGCGCGGAAAAGATCGATTACGTGCACGGAGAGGATGTAGTGGAACGTCTCGCTTTACAGCCTGACAACGCAGGTTTTTATCTAGCAGGTATGCACAAAAATGAGCTATTCAAGACGGTGATCCTGGATGGCGCTTTGCCGCGCAAAACTTTTTCGATGGGCGAGGCGCGCGAGAAACGTTTTTATATGGAAGCAAGAAAGATCTCGTAATGAAAAAAACGCTCCAATTTAGCTGGAGCGTTTTTGATTCATCAGCGATTCCAGGGATAATTAAATGGGATCATCAGCAGGAAACCCAATGCGATGACTCCCTGACCGATCAAAACCCCCGTTGCCTGCCACGGGCCAAAATAGGGAACCATGGGAAAAGGATGCGAACCCATCCCAAATACATCTGCCAGGCCAGCAAAGACAGTAATGACATAACCGGTGCCAACCAGCCTCGAACCGATATCTGAGGTGATCGTGCGTTCATTCCCCCACCAGAGGGAGTGCAGGCCAAGGTATCCGCCCAAGGAAATAAGACCAAGCCCAATGAGGAAGACTGCGATCTGAACAAAGCCCACCACCGGGCTGCGATCCCAGCCAAACAGGTTAGGCTTGGCGCCAACGGCAAAGATGAACAGCCCGATCAAGGTAATGGTGATGCTGATACGAATGCGAGGCGTGATGGCATCGTCCATGCGGGGCGATGTATCGACAGGAGTTGAGGCAGAGAGAGGCTTATTAGTGCTCATGAGGAGGGCAAATGCCTTTCGAGGCACGCCAGCCAGTTACCGCCAAGGATATTTGAAATATCAGTTTCGGAATAGCCGCGTGCCTGTAATAAGGATACCAGATTTTGCAAGTCGGCCACTGTGTCAATTTCTGGCGGGACTGATTGTACGCCAAAGCCGCCGTCGAAATCTGAGCCGATGCCAGCGTGGAGGGAATCACCGGCAAGCTGACAGATATAGTCAATATGATTTACAACATTTCCCAACGGAACTTCGGTGCGCAGATTTTTTCCTGATACCCAGCCAACTTTTAGATATGAATTAAATGGAACAACGCCCACCACTCCATCACGTTCGAGTATCCCTTCGATGATGCGATCTGAAAGATGACGATTTGAATTTGAGTTGGGCATCAGCGCAGCGCAATTGGCATGTGTGGCAACGATAGGTCCACGATATCTGTCCAATGCTTCGATTGCGGCGCGTTCATCCATGTGACTAAGATCGAGGATGAAGTTGTAATCTGCCATGGCTGACAGTAATTCGCGGCCATCATCGGTAAGAGGGCCTGGCTCCTTCCAGCCGCCACAATAACGCGTACCAACCCAAGCAGGGCCGATGAGGCGTACACCCATTTCATACCATTCCTGCAACTCGGCGGGATGACGCACACATTCCGCGCCTTCCATGAGAACCACCATGCCGACGGGATGGCCTTTGCTCAACCCGCCATCCTCGGCGGCGAGGATGCCACCGAGAGCAGAAGTAGGTTCAAGAGTGGGAGACTTCCAATGGTTCAGAATCAGTTTCAAGTCGGAGGATGAAGCGATCAGCCGAAATTTATCTGGGATGGAATCGGTCATGCGATGATAAGTTAATAGCTGTTCGCGATATAGTTTGTAAGCCTCATCGAAATTTTTATAAACCTGTTTTTTATTTTCGGTTTTACTAAAACGGATTGGCGCCGCAAAGAGCGTGGAAAAAATGACTGCAACCTGTCCACGCTGGTAATCATCCCAGCCAAGCAGGGAATCTTCGTTATCTAGCACGGTTTGAGTGCCAGCCTCGAGGTGGCGAGTTTCAGTAGCAGAACGTGTGTAATCGCGCCCGTATTTCAACATATTATAGGCAATGTCTGCGTGAGCATCAACGATTAGTGTCATTGGTTTCAAGCCTGTCAAGATATGGTTATTGAGCCTGTGGAAATATGGTTATCAAAAAAGCGCACCTTTCGGTGCGCTCTGTTTTATTCTTCTTTGTTTTCTTCGCCTTTGTCTTCTTCATCCTGCTCGCTGAATTCCTGTGTAAGCATTTTGAAGTCTTTGTCGGCGAAGGCAGCTGAGTCCACTTTGCGAAGGCTCAAGCCGATGCGATGCTGGTCTGCATCGATGCGGATGACGCGCAGGGTTTTGACATCACCCTCTTTGAGAACTTCCTTCGGATGTTCAACGCGGTTCTCGCTTAACTCGGAAATGTGGATGAGACCTTCAATATCACCTTCGAGACGGGCAAAGGCGCCAAACTTGGTGAGGCGTGTAATGACACCTTCCACAAGCTGGCCAACGCTGAATTTCTCAACGCGACTCTTCCAGGGGTCATCCTGCAAAGCGCGGATGGAAAGACCAATGCGTTTCTTCTCGCGGTCAATGTTGATAACCTTGACCTGCACTTCCTGGCCGACTTCGAGAATTTCCTTGGGATGTGAAAGGCGATCCCATGAAAGTTCAGAGAGATGCACGAGGCCATCTGCGCCGTTGACGTTGACGAATGCGCCAAAATCCGCCAGGCTGGTGACGCGGCCAGTGTAAGACTTGCCTTCTTCCAACTCGCCGATTACGCGGTCTTTCATCGAGGCACGAGATTCGGTGCTGGCGGCGCGTTCAGAAAGGATGAGGCGGCGGCGTTCACGGTCTACTTCGATGATGCGGACGGAGATCGGCTGCCCAACCATTTTCTGCCAGCGCTGTTCAGGTGTATCGCCCGAGGATTGTGTGCGGCGTGTGGCGCTGATCTGAGAGGATGGAACAAAACCTCGCAGGTTTCCAACTGCAACGATCAAACCGCCTTTGTTGAAACCAATGATCTTCGTATCGATCACGGTCTCATCGGCGATCATCTTCTCAACATTTTCCCAGGACATTTGTTCCTGGGCGCGTTTGAAGGACAAGACAACATTACCATTTTGGTCTTCAGGGTTAACCACGTAAACGTTAACTTCCTGTCCTACTTTTAACTCGGCACGTTCTTCCTCGGTCAGTTGTTCCAACTCGCGACCGGCAACAACACCTTCGGATTTAGCTCCAATGCTGATAAGAATCTGATTAGAGCCAATGCTTGCGATCACGCCTTTGCGGATCTCGCCCGCCTGGGGCAATTCAACACTTAACGATTCTGATTCGAGCAGTGACTCCATTGTTTGATTGTTATTTTGCTGGTCTCCCTGCGCATTTGCGGCCCCACTCAGGGCATCTTTTTCATCCATCACTCGTGACTCCAATTAACTGAAATGTAAGGTGGATTATACAAGTGAATGGGGAAGTTGGCAACCCTGCCATTCGCGGAGTGATTCACTGCTTCTTCTTAATGTATTTAATCCTCTTGAGCGCGCAGGCAAGTGAAAGAAACAAAAGTGTCATGTCGTTGCGAGGAGGGCATTTGCACTTTCCGACGAAGCAATCCCCGACTCAGCATGAGATTGCTCACCGCACAGCAACAAACGCAGTGCGGCGCAGTGTCGGGCGAAGTACAAGGACGCCCTCGCAACGATATCAGTTTCGCTGAAAAGTCAAAAGTTTTTTAATTTGACATTAACGCAATACCCTGTATGATGAAACAAGCGTTATAATCACGGGCTGGAGTAAATAAATGCCCGCAATATTTCCCTTCACAGCCATCGTTGGACAAGAGCGCATGAAACGTGCACTCATTCTAAATGCCGTTGATACTCGTATCGGCGGCGTGTTGATCCGTGGTGAGCGCGGTACTGCAAAATCCACTGCCGCGCGAGCTTTAGCTGCGTTGTTACCGCACGTCAAAATTGTGCAAGACTGCCGCTTTGGGTGTGACCCCGATAAGCCCGCAACCTGGTGCACCGAATGTAAGGAACGCGCCATTGCAACGAAAAAACTTCCAACCGCGGAACGCGCCACGCCTTTTATCAACCTTCCCGTTTCAGCTACCGAAGACCGTGTGGTCGGTACTTTGGATATTGAACAGGCCATTCAAAAGGGCGAACGTCATTTTGAACCCGGCGTACTGGCTTCCGCAAACCGTGGATTGCTCTACATCGACGAGGTTAATCTGCTCGACGATCATGTAGTGGACATTCTGCTCGATTCAGCCGCCATGGGCGTGAACACGGTTGAACGCGAGGGCATTTCCTTTGCCCACCCGGCACGCTTCATTCTCGTTGGGACGATGAATCCTGAAGAAGGAGATCTCCGCCCTCAATTGCTGGATCGCTTCGCGCTTTCGATGGACATCGTCGGCATCCGAGAGGCGCGTGAACGCGTCACCATCATGGAACGCAATATCGCGTATGAAAAAGATTCAGAAGCCTTCCGCAAACAATGGCTCACAAAAGAGGAAGAGCTTTCGCAGAAAATTGCGCGCGCACGCGAACTCGTGGATCAAGTCACCTATACCAGCCGTGATCTGCTTTCCATTGCCGCACTCACCGCCTCGTTAAACGTCGATGGTCACCGCGCAGACTTGGTCATCTTAAAAGCCGCGCGTGCGGAAGCCGCCTTCGAAGGCCGCACAAAGATCAACGATCATGACATCGCCCTTGCCGCAGAGTTGGCATTGCCTCACCGCATCAAACGCACACCCTTCCAGCAAGCTGAAATGACAACTGAACAGTTGCAGGAACGCATCGAGCAACTGGCAGGCCAATCGGTCCCGAGCGAAACGGATGATGAGTCCGAAAGCAAGCAGGACGGCGAATCCGAGGAAAAAAAAACTTAAAACTCGAAGATGAGCAGCAGGAAGGTCCGCAACAGGGCAACCCCGAACCCATGCAGCAGCAGGAAGTATTCGCGAGCGCCAATGCGAATTGGTGGGACGGCGGACAAAAGGTGAAGGCAGGCGAGACCTTCCAGCCTCGTAAGTTAAATACCCCGCTCGATAAATTGACCAGAAAACAAGCCGGCCGTCGTTCGCTCACTAAAACGGAGCGAAAGCATGGCCGCTATATCAAGGCACGCCCTGCCGGCGATAAATTAAACGATATCGCATTCGATGCCACCTTCCGCGCCGCAGCCCCATTCCAAAAGCAGCGCATTGAAGAACGCAAGAAGCTGGCATTCTCTATTAAAAAAGGCGACCTTCAGCGTAAAGTGCGCGTGAAGCGTGTTGCGAATCTTGTATTGTTCCTTGTAGATGCTTCATGGTCTATGGCTGTTGCAGAACGCATGAACGCTACAAAGGGCGCCATCCTTTCGCTGTTGACCGATGCTTATCAACGCCGTGATCGCGTGGGATTGATCGTCTTCCAGAAAGACCGTGCCACGCTCGTCCTGCCCCCCACCAACTCGATCCAACTTGCACAACGCGCACTAATGGATATTCCCGTTGGCGGGAAGACTCCGCTTTCAGCAGGCCTGTTCATGGCGCATGATGTGCTCACACACGAAAAACATATTCATCCCGATGTGGAACCACTGCTGATCGTCTTAACCGACGGTGCAGGCAATGTATCCATCGGCACACTGCCGCCTCAGGAAGAGTCTTTCAAATTTGCGGAACTCATTGCGCACGAGAAGACCCGCTCCATCGTCATCAACATGGAACACGCGGCTTTCGACCAGGGCCTCGCACAGCAACTCGCGGATCATCTCGAATCGCCGTGTTATGCGTTGAGCGAATTAAAGGCGGAAAGTTTATATAACACCGTCAAAGATGAAATGGCAAAGCCCGCGAAGAAGTAGAGATGGGAAAGTAATTTAAGAAAAGAACTCCAGGATTTCCCATATGGAAATCCTGGAGTTCTTTTCTTTATGTCAGTTAGTTTAAACCAACTAATGTTTGCAGCAGAGAAATCACTCTATTAAGCCAATTTCAGCATCCAGAACAGGGCTCTTGTCCGCATCATAAGTAATATTGACGGTTCCGCCTCCAGTTATTTTCACCGTATATGCAATGATTTGGGAAGAAAGGCCAATATTTTCGCTATTTCCGTCAACGGTCACATCGCAATACGGGGCTAGAACGGCACCTTCAAAAGTATTGGATGAACCGCCATTTATGATGCAAGCCAGCGGCGGCTCCGATAAGAGAGGGTCTCCGTAATCGGGCTCAACGATGATGAGGTAGCCAGCATAATCACCTTCGTCAGGCGCATCAAGGTGGACTTCACCTCCATTGATATTAAAATCATATCCCGCGCGAATGAAGATGGTGACGTTCTTGCCGATCAGCAATTTAGGATTAGTCTCTGTAAATTTGATCACATGGTCCACACAATAGACGCCAGGCAGCATCAAAATGTTTTCGTACAATTTTCCCTCTTCAATTAATTTTGGAGGGGGGAAGTCATTGTAATAGCCTGGAGTAAGCACAGTCAATTCCATCCCCACGTAAATTCCATCGTCTCCGGTATCAGCAGGAGTTGTGGTTCCATCATAAGTTCCGTTGTAGTTCTTATAGGAACCAACGGGACTGGTACATTCTGAAGGAACATCAATACCAAAGTCATCAAGGGTAACCGGGAATTCCCACTGATCACCATCAGTGCTTGAGACGCCGTCAGCGCTGCATACTCCGGTATCATCAATCTCGCCACCGGCTGTCGTTATGTCGCCATTAATTATAGGTCCAGCACTATTGCAGGTAAATCCACAGGCAGAATCTGTGTTAACGTACAAACCGCCCAGTCCCCCATCGTCATCCTCCAAATTTACGGTTGTATTCCCTTCAACGATAAAAGTACCTGGCTCCTTACAATCCTGTTTGAGAGCAATAATGTTTTCCTCGCCATACAAACTTCCACCGGCATTCGCGAGCGCAACCGCCTGCACACGATTATCCATTTTAGTAATGCCAATCACCCTGGCAAAGAAGGTGTCGATGTGTGATTCGATAACTACCTGCACATAATCGGGGTCACCCGCATAATTCACCCCGCAACTGGAAGCGGGATCGTCACAGGTATACACATACACAGTATTGGAAACCTTGTTATCTGTGTAGCCGTTATCCAAAGCTCTATTCCTTGCCACTACAGTCCAATATGGATCTGCACTGATCTTTGCGAGAGCGCCAGCCATCGCAGCCGTATCAGCCGCGTTCTGGGCATGACGCCGGTCTGAAAATGCCAGGCTCCCGTCAACAGCCAAGCCAGTTATGGCGACAAGGCCAATAATTGCAAATGCGATAATGATCAACGCTTGACCGCGTTGCCGCTTCAATTTGAGTTTCATATCGTCCTCCTTACAGGCCGATCCTTTAAAAACCAGTCATTCAATTTCAATAATGCCCATGATCGTGCGCGCTGAAGTAGAGTTGATATCCATGTTGCTAAGTGGAACAAGGGGAACGATGGCGGTAAAGCGGGCCGTGATCGTCACGCGGATGCGATCACCCTGAGCTGCGATCACATTCTTATCCACTCCATCGGCTACGCCGTCCGAATCATCACAGATATCAAAAACAGTGGAAACATAGTCACCCGCCACTGAGTCGTATACAACCGACTCGTATTCGATCACGATATCATCATCTTGCAGGTCTTGAAAAAACGCAAGCCTTCTGGCAGTGTTTCGGATCCCGTTACAATCCTGATAGTAGAGGTTACCAGCGTCATTGAGGCCCGAGACGGAACCATAACGCACCGCTTCCCGGCTGGATGTAATCACAGCCGCATAAACAAAAAGGAGGCGACTCACCTCCAGCAGGCCGAAGACGATCATAAACAGCAACACGATAACGAGGGCAAACTCCACCAAAGCCTGCGCGCGAAAATGATTTCTCATCACTTCTATGCTTAACCTCTCTGCTTATCAATAAATACGGAAGTGCTTCACCAACTACAGTTACATTTATGGGGAAGGTCACGAACCAGAATGCGGGAAGAAGTATCGGGTTTTAAGTACAATAGAATTATATAACAACCTTACAAAAATGCAAGCTCTTATCGAAAACTGCAACGCATTTGGGTCTTGAATGCAACTATTTATCCTGCACCTTTATGGCTTGTTTTGATATCTCAACAGCAGCCTGTTTGAGCACAATGCTGACTGTATCATTGGGTAGTTTCATGCTGAGAGGGATATTCTGGTTGTTGGCCAGCGCAAAATTCCCCATCATATAAGGGATCGTCAACTTGATCTCAAAGCCCAAAATTTTCTCAGCCTCGGCTTTGGTGATGCCCTCCAGACCAACGGCGCGGTTGAGGATCGGAAAGAGCCTATCCTTTTCTATGCCCTGATCGAGCAGAAAATTACACGCCTTTTTGGTCAGGCTGATCGTGCTAAGGTTTGTCCCCATGACCAATACGATCAAGTCAGCTTGATGAATAATGGGCAGGCTTATCTTGGATAATGCACGACCCAGGTCGACCAGGGTGAAGTCATAAGCTTTCTTGAGAGCTGCGATGACGCCCGGAATACGATCCACTGCCAGGTGGCTTGCCATTTCAGGGTCTGGTGAGCCTGGCAACAGGTGAACCAGCCAGTGAGGTGGAATCATTAATTTGTCATTCAGATATTCAGGTTTGAGTGCATCAGTGGGTTGTTCCGAAACTTTGATGATATTAAAGTCATTGTCGTCTGCGCCCATAATTTGAGACAGCGAACCCATGGGTAAAACCATATCCATTACAGCTACTGTGGAGGGATGGGTTTGTTGAGCCACATTCATGGCAATATTTGCACAAAGCGATGATGTTCCCATCCCGCCGTTTGCGCTAAGGAAAACTATTAGTAATCCCTCCTTTTTTTCAGGGTGGCTTCGTTTCTTATCCAAAAGTAGTTTGGGGATGGCGTTCACCATGGTGACCATCACCATACCGGACTTAACATAATATTCCGCGCAGCCGGCCTGCATACATGCCTGCATTTCTTCAGGGGTGGATTGGCTGCTCAAAACCACGCAGGGGATATGCGCCGTAAGCGGATTTTGCTGCAACTGCCCAATCAACTCTGTTGCCATCAGGTCACCCAGGTTGGTGTCGAAGATGATCAACTCCGGCAAGTCCTGGGCGGCTTTCGCAATCCCATCCCTGCCAGAGGCTGCATGGGAGACGACATAATTGTTCTTCTGAAGCATCTGAGCCAGAAAATTTCGATTGGTCTCATCTTTATCAATCAACAGGATTCTTGTTTGATCCATAGTTAATTCCTTTCTTCTAAATCGAAGACTCCAAGAAGATGTTTTGAAATTCGTTTTTTAACCACAGATATCCATCCGGGTACGATGTGAACACAGATAAATAGGATTTGAAAACAGTTTACCTGGGCTTTATCCAAAAAAACAGTGTTCATCCATTTTATCTGTGGTGAATTCAACTCAACTTTAAGACTCTTCAGACGCCTTCTAAGGTAGCGCTGTCACCACCCACCTGGTATCCTCATCTTCATTTGCAAGGATCAACAACAGGCAGGGCGTCTTTTTTTCCAATGTATTGATCTGGTCAACCGGCACCTTTTCGATTGAATACACCTTGTACTCCAGTTGGTCTGCATTGCTCATCGTCAATTCGATGGGGTCACCTGAGTTGAGGCTGCGAACTACAGCTTCCAATTGCAGGCTCCACGGAAGGGCCACCCACTTGCATAACTCAGTCCCTTCCAACCATTCAGCACCCCGCGGTGACCATTTGCCATCCACCACTCTGCCTTTTGTTAGTTGAAATTCCCAGCCGCCGGTAAAAGTCACTCGGACCGGAACAGGTAAATCTTGAGTCGGAACCGCTGGTCCCGCCGGGGCTTGAATCCGCGGAAGTACAAACATTGCCCCAAAGCCAATCATCCCTGCACAGAAAATCAAGCTTACTGCTCCAAAAATCAACACCTTATCCAGCGTCCGCATTCCTCTGAGCATGATCCTGAATCTTTGCCGAGGGGTAACCGCCGGCATGGCTTCCGTCTGATCAGTTGAAGTCCCATAATCCTCCAATGCCACTTCACGGATGGCTTCAAAACTCTCATCGACCTTTTCTTTTTCAGGTTGAGTTCGAAGAACTTCACTGCCTCGCGTTATTTCTGTAATTTTATTTTCTTCGGGTTCCGGTTGAGGAGGCAACTCAGCTTCCGTCTTTTCTGGAATTATTTCGACGGGTTCAAGCCCGAGGATGAACTCCGCGACATCCTGCTCCGCCGGAAGACTCTCAACACTCTCAGTTTTCGCTTCAGGCTCCGACTTTTCAACTGCCTCTGCGACAGGTGCATTTTCCTCCTCTGTGGGTAAAGCCGGGGTGCCTTCAACTGTTTTTTGAGCATCATCAGAAACAGGAACTTTCTCAGCCTCTTCTGGTTTTGATTCCAGCACTTTTTGTTTCAGCTCATCAGTTGACAAAGCCTTTTCAGGCTTAATCAACCTGGTCACTCGCTGTATGATTCCTTTTTGTTTTTTCTCCTTCTTCGAAATCTCCTCCTCTTTCAAAGAACGACGAATATCTTCAAACAGATCATCAGCAACGGAATCCTGTTCTTCAATTTGCGGCTCGGCCTGTTCTTCCTGCGCCTGAATCTTTTTAGCGGAGGGGCGTTTG
>NZ_JBXMTI010000078.1:0-28909 GCF_057083605.1 Candidatus Villigracilis sp.
CACTTTGAATAAAGTGTCTAACTCGGAACATGTTAATAACAATAGACGGGCAAACTCAAAAGAATATACACTTTTATGTTCCTCAGTATATTCTACAAATCGGAGAGTATTGTTGAAATCAGTTTCTAAAGATAGAAAATATCGCCAGTGGTTAGAGACATCCATTGTTAATTTGCTTGCTCCCCATACAACTTCCGATGCACCACACTCAACGCGCGGACTTGATCTGCGGCATGATACGAAGACCGCACCAGCGGATTCGACTCCACCCATTGGAAGCCGACCTCTTTGCCGTAATCGCGCAGTTCTGCAAATTCTTCCATCGTGTAGTAACGGTCCATGGGCATGTGTTTCTTGCTAGGCTGCAGGTATTGGCCGATGGTCAGAATGTCCACACCCCAACTGCGCTGGTCACGCATCACGGCTTTGACCTCGTCCATGGTTTCGCCGAGGCCGAGCATAATACCTGATTTGGTCAGCACTTCGGGGTCGAGCTTTTTGGCATTGGATAAAGTCGCGGCGGCCCATTCGTAATTATCCTGCGGCTGGACGGTCTTGAACAAACGCGGCACTGTTTCCACATTGTGATTCAATATCTCTGGGCGCGCATCCATCACAATCTTCAAGGCTTCAATACTACCCTTGAAATCGGGGATCAACACTTCGATGGAACAGCCGGGCAACACTTCACGAATTCTGCGAATGACCATCGCAAAGATTGGCGCTCCGCCGTCCCTTCGTTCATCGCGATTCACGGATGTAATGACCGCGTGTTTCAAGTCCATGGATTTGACGGCTTGAGCCACGCGCTCGGCCTCGCCCCAATCCATGAGTGTGGGTTTGCCATGTTTGATGTCACAGAAGGCGCAGGTACGCGTGCATACGTCACCAAGCATTAGGAAGGTCGCAGTGCCGCTTCCCCAACATTCGCCAAGGTTAGGGCACATGGCTTCTTCACATACAGTATGCAATTCCTTTGAGCGCATTAATACTTGCAGGCGTTCATAGGTCTCACCAGCAGGCGCGCGGACTTTGATCCAATCCGGGCGGCGCAGCGGGCGTGACTCTGTTTCGGGTTTGACTCTGTCTCTCGTAGGTGTAGCGGGCATAGGGTCCTTTATGATGCGTTTATGTCATTGCGAGCGCTTTTCGCGAAGCAATCTCCAACTTGACGATGAGATTGCTTCGTCGGAAAGAGCATCCTCCTCGCAATGACGAAGCAATTATTTTTTCTTAACGATCAATCTCAATCCTCTTACTTCGACAACTTCGATGAAATCACCCTTACGGATGGATTCCGAGCCGTCGGCTTTTTCTGCGCTCCATAATTCGCTTCCAACCTGAACCTGCCCCGCCTCATGGCTGAACATTCTGGCTGTTCCTGTTTTCCCAACCATCGACTCCACGCCGATGCGGATGGGAGCGCGCTGCGCGCGGATGGCGAACATCAGCACGGTAAAAGTCAACAAGCCGAGGAAGATGCCCATGCCCACAACCAGTGGAACAGATACCCGCTGGAATTGCGGCGTGCCGGGTGAGTTGAACAAAACCAGCGCACCGATAATAAATGAAGCAACACCTGCGGTAGTGAGCGCACCATGTGTCGGCGCTTTAAGATCGAGGATGAATAAAACAAAGGCGATCAGCAGAAAGATCATCCCAAACCAGTTGATGGATAATACGCCCATGCCGTAAATAGCCAAAGTCAAACAGACCGCGCCAATAAATCCCGCTACCCATCCACCCGGCGATGAAAGCTCGATCAGAACGCCTTGCACGCCGATGGCAAGCAAAAGGAAAGCGATGTTCGGGTCGGTTAACAGTAACAGTAGTTGTTCGATGAAACTGATGTTCACGTCTTGTAAGCGGATATCTTCTGTATTGAGAGTGCGTTTGCCGTCTTCCATTTGAACGGTGAAGCCATTCAGGGATTGAAGCAGGTCTTCAGTATCGTCGGAAATAAAATCGATCAGGTTGGCTTCGAGCGCTTCTTTGGCAGTGACGGCTTTCGCATCGTCGATCATGGCTTCGGCCAATTCGGTAGCTTGCTTACCGCGATCTTCCACCAACGCACGTGCTCGGGCTTTTAAAATTTCTTTTACTTTCGTTTCAAGCGTGGATTCAATATCCGCGCCGGAACTATCAATTGGGCTGGCCGCGCCAATGGCCGTCTTGGGCGCCATGGCAGAGGCGTGCCCGGCCATGGTAATCAATGCACCGGCACTGCCTGCAATCGCATCGTTGGGTGAAACGTACACGACCACCGGCACCTTGCTGGCCCGCATCACCTGGATCATCGAGAGCATGGTATCCACGCTGCCACCGGGTGTATTCAACTGAATGATGATCACTTCCGCGTTGCGCTGCTCGGCGGTTTTAATGCCGCGCTCGAAGTATTCCAACATGGGCGGCATGATGGGGCCGTCGGCTGTCATGATAATGGCGAGAGGAGCATCACTTTGCGCAAAGGCGGATTGGAATCCCATGACTGCGATCAAAAGTAAAAAGATAATGCGGATAAGTTTCATGTTTGTTTCCAGTGTCTGTGATTATTATAATGGTTAAGGAGGAAATTATGACCGAAACTGAGAAAACCTTTACTTTGCGCATTCTCATCCAATTGGTTGTGATCGTGTTGATCGAGCCATTCATCCCGCTGCTGATTTCGCGTCAATGGGATTGGTGGCAGGCCTGGGCCTATGCCATTGTGAGCATTCTGACTTTTATCGTCAGCCGCGTAATCGTTAACCAGCGCCATCCAGATTTGATAAAAGAGCGCGCCCACTTCATGGATGCCAAAGACACCAAATTTTGGGATAGGATCCTTGCACCCCTGCTTGGCGTGGGTTCCGTTTTGATTCTAGTCGTGGCCGGGGTGGATAAATATTACGCCCTCACCCCCGCCTCTTCTTTGACCGTACACCTGCTTGCGCTGACCGGCATTCTCTTCGGTTATAGCTTTTCCTCCTGGGCGCTGGTGGAGAATCGCTTTTTCTCCGGCACTGTCCGCATCCAAACTGAGCGCGGACATCATGTCATTTCCACGGGGCCATATCGTATTGTACGTCACCCCGGCTACGCCGGCGGCCTGCTTGGGTTTTTACTCATCCCCCTTTTATTGGATTCGTATGGGGCTTTTATCCCGGCTATCCTACTCGCAGTTGTAATGATCATCCGCACCGCATTGGAGGATAAAACTTTGCAGAATGAACTACCCGGCTATAAAGAGTACGCACAGAAAACGCGCTATAGATTATTACCGGGAGCTTGGTAACGAACCTCTGCTCCATCGGGGACTTAGCCCCCGATGGAGCTTTATTTTTAGAACAACCCTTCAAGATATTGCTTTGTCCGCTCATGTTGGGGATTTGAAAATACTTCCTTTGCAGGTCCTGCTTCAACAACTTCACCAAGATACATATAAATGACATAGTTCGCGAGGCGTTTGGCTTGACGCAAAGTATGAGTAACGATAACAGTTGTATATTGCTGTTTCAAGTCCAGCAGGCGACTTTCGATGTTTTGCGAGGATATCGGGTCCAGCGCGGAGGTGGGTTCATCACCGAGGATAATTTCAGGTTCAACGGCCAGGCCGCGGGCCAGGCAAAGGCGTTGCTGTTGTCCGATGGAGAGGCTAGTGGCAGGGTCGTGCAATCGCTTGTGCACTTCTTCCCATAAACCTGCAATTTCAAGATAGTGTTGCACTGCGGCTTTATATTCCTTGCGTCTTCTCTTCATTCTGTGAATTCGCATTCCGTACACAACATTATCGTAAATGGACATGGGCAGTGGCGAGGGTCGCTGTGCCAGCAGGCCAACTACCTTGCGAACCTGGGTTACATCCACATCCTTGTCGTATATATCTGTGCCATCCACCAGCACTTCACCGTCAATTTTCGCGCCGTCAGTAAGTTCCAAAAAACGATTGAAGGTCTTCAGCAGAGTGGTCTTGCCGCAGCCGGAGGGCCCCATGATCACGGTGATCTGATTCTTGGGGATTTCAATGTTTATATTTTTCAACGCCTGCTGTTTACCGTAATAGACGTTGAGATTTTTTACTTGAATATGAGCATCCATGTTTTTTCCTTACTTGACCGTATATTTGTTCAACCGTGCTGAAAGCCAGCGCGAGCCGAGGCTGACCACAAGAACGATGATCGTTAATATCAAGGCCGCCGCGTAGCCTCTCTGCTGCACTTCTGGGTAGGGTGACCCGAGTTGGAAGAATACTGCCAGAGGCAATGATGCGGTTGGGCGCATAAGAGATGTGGGAATTCGGTCTGTGTAACCTGCGGTGAATAATACGGAAGCCGCATCACCGATGCCGCGGCCAAAGGCCAGCAAAACAGCAGTGACAATGCCAGGCAGCATTTGCCGGGTGATCACGCGCATGGCTACTTCAAAATTGGTGGAACCCAATGCAAACGCGGCATGTTCCAGTTCTGCGGGCATACGGCGGATCACCTCATCCATGGCGCGGGTCATGATCGGAAGTTCGATCAACGCGAGTACGATGATGCCTGCCAATAATGAAGCGCGTAAACCAAAGGCGATCATCAGCGCAAAACCAAATGCGCCATAAACAACGGACGGGATGCCCCATAGCACATCCAGGGCAAGGCGAATATAACCACCCCATCTTGAGTCACCAAGGTAGGCTTTCAGGTACAGGGCAATTGGCAGGCTGAAGATGATGGCGAGTAACGTTCCGCCACTGGCCAGATATGCTGAACCAATGATCGCATTGAGTATGCCACCCTCTTTGCCCAGGTAGTAGCCGCCTTTGGGTACTTGCGAGACCATATCCCAGGAAAGGGCAGGGAGGCCGCGTGATAGGATCGTCCATAAAATGAGACCGAGCGCGCTAGCCACGATCACAAACGCAATACGCATGATGGTCTTCATGAACCATTCAACCAGATGCCGTTTTTGGAGGTGCTTTTTCTTCATGCCCATTTTCGCCTCAACATTCTTTGAAGAACCAGGGTGGAAAGGATGTTAAAGATGAGAATAACTACCAATAAGACAAGCGCTGCGCCGAGAAGAGCTGCATCATATAATGGAATCGACATCATTTCGCCATAGTTGTTAGCAATCAACGCCGGGAGCGGATAGGCCGAATCAAAAATGGAGGTCGGCACATTGGGGACATTGCCCACCACCATCAACACAGCGATGGTCTCGCCGAGGGCGCGCGATGCGCCAAGCACTACTGCGGCAATGATGCCCGGCAAGACCTGGGGCAGGACAATGTTGCGAATGGTCTGCCATTGGGTCGCACCGACTCCCAATGAGGCATGTCTCAAGTCATTGGGGACGGTGGAGAATACTTCGAATGTGACCGAGATAATAAGCGGTGCGATCATGACCGCAAGCACGATCCCGCCTGCGAGGATCCCGAATCCTGTCGGCTGGTTAACGCTGAAGATCGGAACAGCACCAAGCCAACGATCGGAAAGAGGCGCGAGCACGTCATCCACAAATGGGACGATGGAAAGTAATCCCCAAACGCCGTAGACAACCGGCGGAATGGCGGCCAGCAAATCCAGAATGGGTTTGGCTATCGCACGAGTGCGGGCGTGGGCGTATTCTGCGAGATAAATGGAGACGAGCAAACAAGCGGGAACTGAAAGAATAACGCCAACCGTTGTAGCCCAAACAGTTCCAAGGATGAAAGGCAGGAAGCCGAATTGACCGTTATTGGGCTTCCAGATTTCTCCAAGGAGCAAGTCTGATAAACGATACACACTCATGATGGGCCAGGCGCGAATGAGCAATGCGACTGTGATGATCAGGATCAATAGTACGGGAAATAATGTGATGATAAAAAATGTGCGTCTTGCTCTTTGATCCTTGCGGGTGCGGGCAGGGACAGAAGGCCGGTGGGGCCGACCTTCTGTTTGATTATTCGATTGATTTGAAAACGTGGGATTTACTGGACTCATTTGAGTTTTTCAAGCGACTCAGCTTGTTGCTCAGGAGTGAGTGGCACAAAACCGGCTGATTCAAGGTATCGCTGGCCGTCAGTCAATATCCATTCGATGAAAGCCAGGGTCAGTCCTTCGGGTTTGCCCAAGGTTGCAAGATTCTCGAAGCGAGCGGGAGGCGATGGATATGTGCCATTTGCAACTGCCGCGAACGCATCCTCCTTTACCTGATAAATCTCAGCCGCATCTGCCTGACCATTATTGTCGATGTCAATCGGCGGGATGATGACACCTGGAACAATATTACCATTGCTCATGTCGAAAATACTGTTCAAGTTGCCATAGCCAATGCCGAGCGGGTCTTTGATGATAGTGTCCAACATGGCGGGTTCACCGCTGATGCCAATGCCCTTAAGGTCTTCCTGGGCTTCACCGCCGGCATACTTTGCCCATTGCTCTGCAGCGCCGGAGGCATCGGAACGTGTAAATATATTGATCTCATCTGTAATGGACGGATCACCCACTACTTCGCCCCAGGTGGTGATTTCGCCGGTAATGTAAATTTTATTGAAGACTTCTTGTGAAATGCCTTTGGCGAGGAGTTGTTCCGCTACAGGATTCTCAGTGCTGATGATCGGGAAGACAGCGTCTTTCGTCACCGACACCCAGAAGATTCCCTGCGATTCCTCTTCCGGTTTGATGGTACGCGAGATCATGCCGATATCGACTGCGCCCGCGATGGTATCGGTCATGCCTTTGCCCGCGCCGCCACCCTGGACATCGAATTGAACATCGAGGTGAAGCTTGGTAAATTCATCAGCCCAGACGGTCATCATGGGATAGAGGGCAAAAGCACCTGAGATGGAAATGGTTCCACTGAGTTGCCCGTCAGCCGGAGCCTGAGTTTCCGCAGGTGTAGTTGAACCACAGGCTGCTAAAAGCAGGGAGGCGATTATGAGGACAGATAGTAATATTAAAGCTGGTCGTTTCATTATTTATCTCCTGTTTTGTTATATATTGTACATTAGGCAATAAAGTCTATGGTAATAATAGGCTTTTGAGATAAATAAAAATGCGCTCCCCGTACGCAGTTTCATTATCTTATTTGACACCGAGCTTTTTGCGGACCGCGCTCTGACGTTTAGTCACATCAGCCAGCGAGGTGTTATCCAGAATGTCAGCAATGGCATTTCGCACATCGCCCATCGCCAGGCGCAAGCCGCAAGTCTCTTCATCGGGGCAGCCACAAGGCTCATAAGCCATCTGGCTGACACACTTGATCGGAGCTACGGGGCCGTCCAACACGCGGAAGATTTGTCCCAGGGTGATCTCTTTGGCAGACCTGGCCAGGTAATACCCACCGCCGACCCCCATCTTGCTATGAAGCATCCCCGCATTCTTGAGCGTCAGAAGGATCTGCTCAAGGAACTTGGGGGAGATCTGCTCGCGCAGGGAGATCTCTTTGATCTGCTTCATCTGTGGGGCATCGCTTTTTTCAGCGGGTTCTGCCAATGCGATCATTGCCCGAAGGCCGTATTCGCCACGCTTGGAAAGTCTCACTTTATCAACAACTCCTAGTAATCCAATAGACTTTATTGCTCATAATCATAATTCAGTCAATGAATTATGTCAATGATTCTGTTTGGAGAATAAGCCTATGTTTTGTTACAATGATGCCAACAAAAGTTATTCTTGAACTTGATGGATGCTCGAATGAAATTACGAACTCTCTTGATAATTCTATTTTGTATGTCTACCTTCCTTGCTGCTTGTGGCGGTGAAGTGACCACCGCTGCCCCAGAAGTGCCTACGATTACACCTACACTAGACCTTTGCTCCTCCGCCAATCTGCCCGCAGAGGCTGCCAAAATCAACAAGTTGATGCGCGAATTCGATGATTATTCCGCGCTGGCTTCCAATACACCCCAATCGCAAATGGTTTTAATCATCCCGGAATTGCAGCGTGTTCTGCGTGATGCAGAAGATCAGGCTGTACCTTCCTGCCTGCAAGATCTGAAAAAACTGCAAATCACACATATGACGATTGTGGTGCAAACACTCATGGCTTTCATGAGCAATTCAGATGTAGCTTTGGTAAATGCTGGCATTTCAAAATCGCGTGAACTGCATACACAATATGATATAGAACTTGCGCGCCTGCTCGGGTTGACCCTTACCATTCCCTCATCTCCTACCCCAAATCTTTCCACACCGGATGCAAACGCGCTTCCAACCTCCTCGACAGTTGCTCCTGTCATTACAGTCATCAACCCCGGCCCAAACGGGGTTAACTTGCGAACTGCCCCAGACCTGAACGCAGCCGAGGCGGGCATCCTTGCAATTCAGACCACCACTGTTGCCCTTGGAAGAACCGCAGACAACCTTTGGATCCTGGTTGAGATTCCCGGTCTGACTGGGCAGACCGCCTGGGTATATGCAACCTTGGTGCAGCTCTCTGTGCCCATCGAACAGCTTACAATTGTTACCCCTTAACAAAAAAGCGGACGTATAAAAACGTCCGCTTTTTTGTTTCCTAAAAAACTCAACCATCAACTACATTCAATTTTTTGTAATAATTATCCAACCAGACGTTGGACCAGCCCCATAAGGTCGAATCCAATACGATCTGTTTTACTTCATCGCGGGTGATCTTGGCTTCATTCGCAAATACTTCAGCATTATGGCGGCTGACCGCCAGTGTGCGGATCGCGAACATTAATGGGAAGATACAACCAAGCCGAATCCCATGCTGCCACCACGGCAGGGCCTTCACATAAATCAATGCTTGTTTGAGATGTCGTTCCGCCTTCTCTGTCATCATGTCCAACACTTTTAACGCCTGCTGACGGTGTTCCGGGTCGAAGAACTGTTCAGGAGAAAGACCCATGTCTGTAAGATATTTTCGGGGAATATAGACCCAGCCGCGGTCAAAGTCTTCGCGCAGGCCGCGGATCACATTCACAGTTTGCAGAGCCAGCCCAAATTCACGCGCGAGCGGCATGATCTCCTTTTGCTTGCGGCGAATGGCGAACGAGTACCAGGCAAATAGCTGCGTTACCAAATATCCAACCCGCCCGGCTACTTCAAACATATAATCATCGAGGTCGTTCTCATCAACCATATTTGGGCCTTGCTTTGTCCAACGAGCCATACCCTGCGTGCTGTTGATCACATGATGGATAATGATCTCCTGCACCTGATAAGGGAGCGAGTGCAGGTGTAATAAAATCTCATTTGCATGTTGTGCCACAATGGCATCGGGGTTACTGGTATCCGCCCCCTTCAATTGATTGGTAAGGGTTTCAACCTGTTCCTGTTCCCGCAGGATGTTTACCCATAAATTTAAAAGTTTAACTTTGTCTTCCACGACCATTTCTTCGTTGTCTTCGAGGTAATCCGAAACTCTCAGGAGTAAATAGGCGATGGTGGTCGCTTCACATAAAATGCCCGGCAGGCGTTCGATGCCAAGCGCGAAAGTACGGCTGGTAATCCTTAGCAGGTCACGCAGTTTCATAAAACTTCTCTCTCCTCAGATATTCATTTATAACCCACCTTTGGCTTTTTCGTAATACAAATGGTACTTATGGGGAGGCGTATTTTGGAAAAGCAATAAACCTGCAACGAATCCAACTTGACAAATTAGAACAAGTGTTCTATATTAAGAGCAGTTGATTTGCCCCTCTTGGTTCCAAAAAGGAGAATTCCCATGAACCGTTCTTTCAACATCCAGTTGATACCATTCCTCAAAAACGCTTCACTTAAGCGTGGCGCGATCTTTGGGGCCATCCTCATCAGTGCTCTGCTCGCCTTTGAAATATTCAACTTTGGCACAACCTCGTTTGCCCTGCGAGATGTTCTCGGCGATTTACAGTTTGCAGGCTTGCGCTGGTCCACTGTGCTGGCCTTTGCCTTTTGCGGAATCGACTTTGCCGGCATTGCCCGCATCTTCACGCCTGAACAGGGACGGGATGAACCTGCCGAGGTCTGGTATCTCTTTGGAGCCTGGCTCCTTGCGGCTGGCTTCAACGCCATGCTCACTTGGTGGGGTGTGTCGGTTGCCATTCTCAATCATAGCGCCCAAGGCGGCTCGTTGATCGGACAGGCTGCTATGATCAAGATTGTTCCAATACTTGTAGCTGGCATGGTCTGGCTGATCCGCGTGCTCATCATTGGAACTTTTTCCGTGGCAGGTGAACGACTCTTCACACTTGCGGATGTGCGCACTCAGCAATCCACGTATCGCAATAACCCTGTCTATTCGTCCCCTTCGCCTCAACCGCGGACCTCGAACCTGCCCGCCACCAATTATCCTCGTCCTGCACCCAAGCCGCGACCTGCTCCCATTTCAAACTATAACGTCAACATTCCCGAGCCAACTTATCACCCCGTTGGCATGAGCGCCATGAATCACGATCAAAATCCATCCACACGGAGGTAAGTCCCTGCCCTGATAAGGTTTCCCCATCCAACCGCTGAGACGTCCGCAAGGGCGTCTCATGCGTTAATGACTTTGGATTCCATCAACTTGCTGATGGAAGTAATCAAGCGGCAAGCCGCTTGACTCCAGAGTTTACTCAAATTCATCCAGCGTGCTTTCGCCATGAGTTAATACATATAACCCGCGCGGGTTGCCTTCATTTCTATCAAATATAAAATCAGTGACGATGTAATTCAATTTGAAGGCGGTCTCAAAAAGTTCACGAGTGAAGAAGCGCCAGTCGCGTGCGAGGGAAAAATCTTTGGATTTGAGTGATGCGAAATCACCGGGGATCTCGGCCAGCAGCAGGCGGTCTTCAAGTGGAGGAACATGCTCGGGTGGGCGAGGCAGGCCATCGGTCAGAGTTTGAGGCGTATAAAATGGATGCAGACCGGAGCGGGCTACGTGATCCAATTTAAGGGTGGGACGTGAACGTTTGCCGAGTCTGCTTTCAACGCGGCGGGTGTTGATCCACCAATCCAATTGAAAACGGTCGGAAGGCAAACCTATGTTGAGTCCATCGCGCATTTCGCCATATTCTGCGCGGCGATAGGTGGTGCAGACCGCGCCAAGTTTTGCGATGTTGAGATAGGCGTTGCGGCTAAGCAGCGGATCATAGGTCCACGTGATGTGATCGAGACCCTGATGCCGCACCATTTGCCATTGTGCGCGTTTGAGTGCAAAGCCCGCGCCGCTGTCACGGTGATCGGGATGAATGCCCATCATGTGTGAGCAATGTTTGGGGCGCGGGCCGTCGGGCGTACCTTCGAGGCCGGGAAAGCCAAACACAAAGCCGATTAATTTTTCATCCGCGAATGCGCCCAACACAAGGCCGCCGTTGTGGACGGCAGTGATCAACATGTGCATGGGGACAATATCGGTTTCAGAGCCAGGCCAGACTGCGCGTTGTAGTTCTTCAACGAGTCCCATTTCTTCCGGGGTTTCAATAAGGCGAATGTTGAACTTTGTCATAGTTATCGTGGGCGCAGGGACGCAGCTCCTTTTGTAATGCCCTCCCATGCGCGTTGATACCAGGGTTTGCGAATTAAATAATCGAGTCGGTAGGTGAAGCGCGCAGGCATCAACCCAAAATAACGCGGCATGGAATCAATGGCGCAGGTGCGGTTCACGGCAAAGTAATCGAGCCAGAAGGATGATATTGGAAAATTGGGAACGACGCCTTCGAGAAATACCGTGAAGGCGCGCAAGGTGATCGGCGACAAAGTAAGCAGATAACGATTCCTGCGCGTTACACTCATGATGGTTTCGATGATCTGCTGCAATGTAAAAAATTCACTACCGCCAAGTTCATAAACCTGGTTGATGGTATTACTGTTTTCAAGCGACCACAACATGCAGGTCACAAGGTCTTCCACCCATACAGGTTGCACCACTGTCCGCCCGCCGGCTGGGATCGGGAACACGCCCAACGATGAACGGATCAAGCGCGAGAGGTTATTTGTAAAATGATCTTCGGGCCCGTAGACAAGCGAAGTGCGCAGGATGGTATAAGGCACTTTGCCGTTGCGGATGTGTTCTTCGGCAATTCCTTTTGCTTTGAAGGCGGGATATCCCGAAGCGCGCGCTGCACCGATATGACTAAGATAAACGATCCGATCTACGCCCGCATCTGCTGCTGCTTCGACGAGATTTTCTGTGCCTTGAATATCTGCTGTTAATAGATCGCCGCGGCTGCCCTGATTTTCCGCGCTGGCAAGATGGAAGACGGTTTCTACATCGCGGAGGGCTGCACGCAACCCGCGTTTGTCTGCCAGGGATACCACTGCCACTTCCACAGGGACACCTTTTGGCAGGCGCGGTGTGCGTGGCGAAGGGCGGATCAATGCGCGCAATGGATATCCAATGGATGAAAGCTGGCGCACGAGAGTACGTCCAATAAAACCTGTAGCGCCGGTGACAAGAATCATGTTTGAGATTATAGCAGAGGTGAAAGAGTGGGCAGTGGACGGTGGGCAGTATGCAGTATGCAGAGAATTGATGATGTTTCAGTGGAAATAAATAATCCTGCGAAAGCAGGATTCATTGTGGGCGCTGAGGGACTCGAACCCCCGACCCCTTCGGTGTAAACGAAGTGCTCTAACCAACTGAGCTAAGCGCCCGGGAGAACCGCATTATAGCATGTGATTCTAAAAATTGAAAAATTGTTTTAAGCCTGCGTTATAATCAAATTTATCAAACAGGAGAAACCCCATGACTGACTCGAAACCACTTAACTGGACTCCCGCACCCGATGTTGGTTACTCGGTCATCCGCCGCGGTGATGGCGGCATGACATTGACCTTCACCGATCTTTCCGATACTACACTGGCGCATTGGCATGAATTTGCGCTTCAACATCTGCTTGGCGTTGACCGCCGCACACGCAACCTATATGA
Source organism: Candidatus Villigracilis sp. (assembly GCF_057083605.1). Taxonomy (NCBI): domain Bacteria; kingdom Bacillati; phylum Chloroflexota; class Anaerolineae; order Anaerolineales; family Candidatus Villigracilaceae; genus Candidatus Villigracilis; species Candidatus Villigracilis sp. The sequence goes on from NZ_JBXMTI010000078.1 coordinate 12,801, forward strand.
CTTGCGCGCGGTGAAAGACATTCCTGAAAAAGCCATCCGCATGGCAGTGGACGCAAATAGCGACCCCTCTGCGCGTAACATCCGCGTGGCGGTTGTGGTGGCAGACCAATCTGTTGCGGATGCGATCCGTAAAGTGGCCGCGCTCGCAGAAGCGAATTTGGCGTCAGCGATGAAGATATTTACAGACATCAACGAAGCAGAAGCCTGGCTGGCACGTCCGCTGGATCAGATTCCCTGATGTCATTGCGAGGGTGGTGCTTTTCCATCCGAAGCAATCTCCAATGTTGCCGGAGATTGCTCACCGCACTGGCGTGCGGCGCAAGTGTCGTCGGGCTAAAGCCCTCCTTGCAATGACATATTGAATTATGAAATCACCTTCTCTACAGATCGGGAAGTTCACATTTGACTGGGGTTCCCGCACCTATGTGATGGGCATCTTAAATGTGACTCCTGATTCTTTTTCGGGGGATGGCATCATTGCAAAAGGGGATATGGTTCAGGCGGCATTGTCGCAGGCGGATGAATTTATTTCATCCGGTGCAGACGTTCTGGATGTGGGCGGAGAATCGACCCGCCCAGGCTCTGCTCCGGTCACTGCCGATGAAGAAATGGAGCGCGTAATTCCGGTCATCCATGCTATTCACAAAACTTTCCCGGATGCGTTAATTTCAATTGATACATGCAAAGCACAAGTTGCTGAAGAAGCGATCAAGGCAGGCGCACAGATTGTCAACGATGTGTGGGGCTTGCGCGCGGACTCTGAATTAGCACATGTCGTCGCGAAATATAAGGTGCCAGTCATTCTTATGCACAATCGCAGCAACCCTGCCAGCGTGGATGTGCGTGAGAAACTTGGTAATGCCTATATCGGTTCCGAATATCAAAACCTGATCGAAGATGTGAAGCGGGAATTGCTCAAAAGCGTGGCTTTGGCGAAAGAGGCCGGGGTGACAGAGTCGCATATTGTGTTGGATCCAGGTATCGGCTTTGGAAAGACGCGGGAACATAACCTTGAGCTGGTCAACCGGCTGGATGAAATTCGTTTGTTGGGGTATCCGATTCTGCTGGGTACATCCAGAAAATCATTTATTGGTTTCACATTGGACTTGCCCGCCGATCAAAGAGTGGAAGGCACAGCGGCAACGGTCTCTGTTGGAATCACGCGCGGCGCGGATATGATCCGCGTGCATGATGTGAAAGAAATGGCCCGTATTGCAAAAATGACGGATGCATTGGTGCGAAAGTAATGCGAATTCGTAATACGTAACTTACGGATCACGAATCACGGAATAGGATCATGAGCAGCAATTATTCAAAAGAACTCCTCCGCACTGGAATTATCGAAGCGAAGGCTGGCAATAAAAGCACCGCCCGCCGCTACTTGGACCGCGCCATTTACATGGCTGGCTCATACGATGTGCTGGCCGAAGCATGGTATTGGATGGGCGAGGTGACGGATGAGCCCGCTGAAAAACGGAAGGCGTTAATGAATTGCCTTTCGCATGACTTGCGTCATGCACGTGCGAGGCGTGCGCTTGCGATCCTGGATGGCAAACTTCAGGCTGATGAAGTTGTGAACCCGGATCAATTACCCTCCGCGCCGGAAGGCATGCGCAATGCAGATGCACAAAGATTCATGTGCCCCAAATGCGGAGGGCGCATGTCATTTGCACCGGATGGCCAGTCATTGGTATGTGATTATTGCACGCGCGGTCATGCGCTGGATGAAGGGCCAACCAATGACGAAAAAGATTTCATCATTGCCATGGCAACCATGAAGGGACATGGCAGGCCGTTGCAGGAACAGGTCTTTCATTGTAATGGTTGCGGCGCGGAATTCATTTTGCCGCCCAGGCAAATTTCTGCAAATTGTGTTTATTGCGATTCTCCACATGTGGTCAGTTTGGAAAAATCAAAAGATCTGCTTGCGCCCGATGCCATCATCCCACATGCCTTTGACCAGAAACAGGCCGTAAAACTTCTCATCCAATGGGTGCAGGAAAATGGCATCCAGCCAGAGAAGCAGGTTGAGCCTCCGCGCGGACTCTACCTTCCGCTGTGGACATTCGATATTGGCGGCGCTATTGATTACACAGGCGAGATGTTTGATAGCCAGAGCGATATATTCTTAAAGAACGATGACAGCAATGTGATTAGGGTTACAGATCAATATCCCGTAATGGTGGATGACTTGCCGCTTCCCGCCTCCCGAAAACTGTCTGCTGTTTTCTTGAAGCTGATCCCCGCCTTCGACTTAAAGTCGCTCAAGCCTTACGATCCGCGTTTCCTTGCAAGCTGGCCTGCTGAAATTTATGATGTGCCCATGGCAGATGCATCGCTGGAGGCGCGCAGTCAGGCTTTTCGGAGATATAAAAAGGAATTACCAAACCTCGTCAGCGAGGTAAAGATCATTCACACTTCATCGGCAAATCTTGTAATCGATTCATTCAAGCTCAATTTATTGCCCGTGTGGATGACCGAAATCCCGTTTGGTGGGCGTGAGCATCTGGTGCTCATCAACGGCCAGAACGGAGTCGTGGCAAGCGACCTGCCAGAACAGCAGCAGGAAGAGAAAGCAGAATCTGGCGGTTTGTTCAGTTTCCTGGCTGATTTGTTGGATGATTAGTCGATTACTATGAGACCTGACATGTCTCATCCGTAACGCTTTGAACAAATAATCTCATGTGGGCAAGTTCTCCGAATGCAAGACTCCTGAGAAGACATGTCAGGTCTGCCTGTATCCCATTGGGGTGCTATAATGGCTAATCGATTCAACCAGTCTAATAGTGAGAAAGGATGCCAAATTGGCTAAAGTAAATTATCAATACGAAAAGCGTCAGAAGGAATTGGAAAAGAAACGCAAAAAAGAGCAGAAGGAAAGGCTCAAGCAGATCAAAAAGAATAGTAATCAAGCTCATGAGACGCAGACGGCTCAGGAAACTTCATTGAAGCCAGAACCTCAAGAGTCACAAGAGACAAAGGGTACGCAAGAGACTCCCCCAGTGCCAGCCCCAGACAAATAATAGTTTTTGCATATCAACGTTTTGCAAAAAGAGACCAGTGCCGTCAAAGGAACTGGTCTCTTTGCTTTAGTGGGTTTCATAAGCCTACCCCTGCGAGCGCATAAATTTCCCTCTTGACAGAATATTAATCCATGTGTAAACTATTTATTACACGTGGAAATAGAAACTTCCACAACCCCACCCATGTGACATGCGGAGAGATTCCAAGTGCACAAATTTCGGAGGAAAAAATGAGTAACGATTTGATCATGTTCATAATTGCCGCGGTTACGATCATAGTTGTAGTTGTACTATGGCAGGGCATGTCTGTTGCGAAAACAGACATCGTTGGAAAGCAAACGATCCAATACGAAAAATTGGCGGAGCAGGCTACAACTGCCGAACAAAAATCCGCGGATGCACAACAAAGAACCGCTGAAGCATTGGAAGATATACGGGCACGCCTGGCAACCATCGAGAAATTGCTTAGCGATGTTCAATAGCCATGTCCGCCTTATCGAGCTCGGGTTTGCTCGAGGCTCTCTCAGCCCTTGCAAATCCACATCGTTTGCAAATCATCACGGCACTCGTCAACCAGACGAATTACGTCAGCCAGCTCGCTCGTGAGATTGGGATCAGCAGGCCGCTGCTGATCATGCATTTGAAGAAACTCGAAGATGCAGGCCTGGTGAGGAGCCGGCTTGAACTTTCAGGGGATGGCAAGGCCATGCGATATTACGAAGTCATCAGCTTCGATATCCGCCTGACGCCTGCGCTTATTTCCCAGGCAGAAGAAGGATAGGAGTCTAGAATGTCAACAAATCAATTGCTATCTAAAACCACCAAGCCATATAAGGGAATGGCGATGGAAGGAATGGTCGCCAAATGGTATGCAAAAAATACGGGACGCGCGCCGGAACAAAAGGTGATATTCAATAAAGTCAAAAGTGTATTGCAGGTGAATGCAAATATTCTTGAAGTTGCGCCGGGACCGGGGTTTCTCTCCATTGAATTCGCGAAGGCCGGTAATTACAAAGTAACCGCTCTCGAAATTAGTAAAACGTTTATTGAGATCGCTCAATCCAATGCAAGAGATGCAAACGTAAACGTTGATTTTCATCACGGCAACGCATCGGATATGCCATTTGCCGAGAATACTTTCGATTTCATCATTTGTGTTGCGGCGTTCAAAAATTTCACCGAACCTGTGGATGCGATCCGTGAAATGTTCCGCGTGTTGCAGCCGGGCGGCAAGGCCTGCATCATGGATCTGCGGCGCGATGTTTCCTTTGAAAACGTTGGCAGGCATATCAAAAACGACCTGCACATCAACGGCCTCAATGCCTTTTTCACAAAGCTTGTCTTCAAGACCACCCTGCTCAAGAATGCCTACACAAAACCTGAAATTGAAAAGATGGTTTCTCAAACGAGTTTTACGAAATTGAGAATCGATGAAGATGCACTTGGCATGGACATCTGGCTTGAGAAGTAATTCTTCAACTTTTAAACACAAAAGGACTCAACGTTGAGTCCTTTTGTGTTTGCTGCATTAGCCCCTCAAAAACTTAACCACTTGTTCATGAATCTCTTTTGATTGCAGCGCGCCTCGATGGCCGAGTCCATCGGTTTCAACAAATTGCGCATTCTTCCACGCACGAGCAATCGCGCGGCTATCATCCACCGGGGTGACGTTATCTCCAGTATCATGGAACATCAAGGCGGGGATATTAATTTGCGGAGTTAGAGTCTCATTGACAATAGCATCGAGCACGCCCTTCCCAAAGTTTTCATGGATCATGCTACTTAAACCAGCCATGACTTCATCGGGTAAATTGGCAATAGCTTGAAAACGCGGCAGGGAGTCCAAAAGCCGATTGAAAGCGCCGAAATATACCAGTCTGGAAGGAGGCGGAATTATTTTGTTCACCAGCGCATAGGATGTGATCAGCGTTCCAAATGAATGCGCGATGATCGCGTCAAATTTTCCCTCGCGCTTCATGACTAAATCCATAGTTGGTGCGATCTCGAGCAGGTTGGTCATCCGCCCATCTGACTCGCCATGCGCGGGCTGGTCGTAAGCCACGACGCGATATCCAGCAAACAACAGCGGATCGACAAAGCCTGTCATTTGGGCGCGCGCTCCGCCCCAGCCATGCATGAGCAAAACGGCAGGGCCACTATTTCCCCAGGTGGTGACGGCCAGTTCGCCATCATTAAATGGGATGCGGTAATTGTTTCCCCACTCAATGATTTCGCGATCTGTTGGTTTCACTTCATATCGCGATGGGCCGAAGAAGGCCTGATACACCTTTTTTACGATCCCCTGTTGTTTTGTTGCAGTAGGTTCTAAAGTTGTCATTTGTTCTCCTTGATAAAATACTTACTACCTAGTAAGTATTGACGATAAAAAAATTAGGCGAGCAGATCCAGTTTAAGTTGTTCAACAACATCGCGGAACTTTTTTGTTCCTAAAGCACGTGCCATTTGCAATGCGCCCTGCACGCTGGAGAGGATCAATGCGGCTTTGCTTTCAGGTTCACCATTGAATTGAAATACACCCGCCTCTCTTCCTTCTTTGAGAGTTGCTTGAAGCCAGGCAAGCAATTCCCTATGCAAAGCTTCCACTTCTGCCTGCAAACCTGCGGGGATCGAATTGAACTCGGATTCCAGCGCTCCCACGAGGCAAACTTTGCCTTTATCTGCGCGCATGTCGGTGTAGATGCCGAGGAACCAATCCAGTTTCTTTTCGGGGGAAAGGTTCATGACGCGGGCATTGTTGATCCACAACTGGAAGCGATCACGGTAGCGTTGAATGACCGTGCGCGCCAAATCTTCCTTTGTGGGAAAGTGGTAATGGATGGCGGCATTCTTCACCCGCAGTTCGGATGCGATATGAGCATAGCTGAAACCGTTGAAGCCTTTATCCTGCAACAAGGCTTCCGCCATATTCATGATCGTGCGCTTGCTGTTTTCGATCTTGACCATGAGGAAAATTTTACTTACTAGTTAGTAAGTTGTCAAGGGCATCACGATACGGTTTTTGTGATGCCATCACCCGCCTAATGAATCATTCTCTGGCGCAGGCTTATGTGTTGTGAGCCGCAGATAAACCGCCCCGCGCGCGTCCAGATAGGTTGCATCCGGTGTTTGGACGATTCGCAAAACAACATTCCCACACCCAGAGCAGCGCAGGATAACACCCGGCCCCCGGGTAAAAGCCAGTAGTGTGCCGATCTCTGCCTCGTTGCCGCAGTTGGCGCACTCCGTTGGTTCGGCGGTCATTTCAAGGCCAAAGATATCATGCAGCAAGCCGGCAGCGGCATTTGCGTCCAGCATAAGTTCGTGGTTTATATCGGTTGTCTCTTCCATCTCATCCTCCTGTGGGACCAAAACGCTCGGTGCGAATCTGGTTTGAATCGATGCCAAGCTTGACTAATATATTCGCAGCCGATTCGACCATGAGCGTCGGCCCGCAGATGTAGACTTGAACTGCTTCACCCAAAGGAGCTGTCACTTCCCTCAACATTTCCTGATCAATACGCCGCGAATAGCCTTTCCAATCTGACGGTTGTGAGCGTGTCAGCGCATGAAAGACTTGCAGTCCATCGTTTGTACTTCGTAGTTTTTCCAATTGGTTGTGATAGATAATATCTTCAAATGTTCGTGAACTATAAAGCAAGGCTGTCGGATTCTTTGCTCTTACTGCGGCGCGATGACGGATCATAGCCATCAGCGGCACAATGCCAGACCCACCTGCGATCAGCAATAACGGCGGAGGCAATAGACCAGACTCCCAAACGAAGTATCCGCCAATCGGGCCGCGCACTTCGATACTGTCACCGGGGATGAGCACATCATGCATATAAGCTGAGACTTCACCATCGTTGATGCGCTCAATGGTCAGGTCGATCTCACCTTCACGTTCTGGTTCGGATGCAATCGAATAGCTGCGCTGTGCCTGATAGCCGTCTTCCGCAGTCAGGCGGATATCGTAATGCTGTCCCGCGCGATGACGCGTCCACGAGGGAATTGTCAGCGTGAACGATTTCACTTTGTTGGTTTCAGGCCGAACGTCCGCGATTGAAGCGATTTGCCAGTCGAGTGTTGGTTTCATGGGATTCCTATTTCGTCATTGCGAGGAGGGCGTAGCCCGACGCGGCAATCCCCTTGCGAAGGTGGAGATTGCTTCGGTGGACGAACACCACCTCGCAATGACAGGGATGTCAATCATTCCAATATCTCCGTTCCTTCCACGGATCAGCGTGGTTGTGATAGCCAGCGGATTCCCAAAAGCCAGGCTTATCCTTCTCCATGAGACGTATGCCGCGCACCCATTTGGCGCTTTTCCAAAAATACAGGTGCGGCACAACCATGCGCGCGGGCCCACCATGTTCGGGCGTGAGCGGCTTGTCATCATATTTCAAAGCGATGAAAGACTGGCCGTTTATGATTTCATTCAGGGGAATGTTGGTGGTGTAGCCGCCGTCGCTATAGGCTGTGACAAAAGCAGCTTTGTGATCAAGCTCAGCGTGTTCGAGCAAGGTATCAAGGCTGACACCCTCCCACTTCATATCCAGATGAGTCCACTTGGTGACGCAGGAAATATCCACCACATATTTTTGCATGGGGAGTTGAAGAAATTCCTGCCAGGTCCATGAGACCTTTTCTTTGACAAGACCTTCAATGATGAAAGTCCATTTGTCGAGAGGGGTGTAGGGAGTTGGCCCTGCCGAGAGGACAGGGAAGTCATCTGTGAGATATTGACCAGGCGGGATGCGATCTTTCTTCTCCCCTGTGCGCCGCTTGCCGACAAAACCGCGTGAGACAAATCGTTCCTCTGACATGGTGGCTCCTTTACCAATAAATGTTGCCAGGATCAGTGAGACTTGTTCGAGTTGATATGTTGAGTGTATAACGATGAAAGCTTCGAGTCAAGCATTAATTTTCAATTTTGATTTTTATCCGCTAATACCCAACAGGCACGATGTCTTCGCCAATCTTCGCGAATTCATATTCAGATTAGCTTGATCTCTTTTGTTTTTTACTTTGCGAGTGCATGTCTGTAGGTCAGATTTTCACGATTCCGAATAAAAACGGGCGGATGTACGTAGACATAGTGGAAAGGCAATAACTGAAAAGAAGGTCTGGTAGTGGCAATAGTCCCCGAACTCAACGAAATAGAGCTTGTCACCAGGGCTCAAGGCGGTGACCGAAACGCATTCAGCGAATTGGTCCGCTTGCACTCCCAGGGTGTATTGAACGTCATCTTTCGCATGTGTGGCAATATGCAGACCGCGGAAGATGCGGCCCAGGAAACCTTCATCCGCGCCTGGTCACACCTGGGTTCCTTTCGTGCGGATGCTTCGCTGCGCAACTGGCTCTATCGTATCGCGCTCAACACCGCAACGGATATGCTGCGCAAAGAGAAGCGCATCCTGCCCGGCGATGTGGATGATCTTCACCTCACCGATCCAGGGCCCGGCCCGGAAGGTCTCTTCTTACGTGATGAAAGGACTGCTCTTGTGCAACAGGCGATCCAAGCTTTGCCGGATGCCAGCCGGGCGGTGCTCGTACTAAAGGAATATGAAGGACTTTCGTATCACGAAATCGCAGAAGCACTCGATATTCCGATTGGAACGGTCATGTCACGATTGAATTATGCCCGTGGTTCATTGAAAGAGAAGTTAAAAGCACAGATGGTCCTGTTGATGGAGGCTGAACATGTCTAACCATATGACAGAATGGTTGAACGCCTATCTGGACGGAGAATTGAAGGGCCGACGGCTTCATCAGGTGGAGGAGCATCTTGCCGGGTGTGATATCTGCCGGGCAGAGTTGGAGTCTTTACAAAACGTCTCTGCAATCTTGCGCGAAATGCCCGCACCCAAGTTCATTTCCTCAGAACGATTCGCGGCGCAGGTCAACCTGCGCCTGCCTCACGAATTGCCCAAGACCTCCAGACACAAAGTGCAGGAGGCAGGCTGGTGGGTGATACCGGTCAGCTTGCTGATCATCTGGATCTTCATTAATGCTTCTGCGATGATCAGCGATCTGCTCTCGACTGCGAACGGATTCGGATTGTTGAATGACTCTCCCACCTGGCTGGTTCCGGGTTCGTCCAATAGCACGACCTGGTCGGGCACACTTGGTCAGCTTGGAATTCTCAGCGGAGAGCGCCTGGAATGGGCTGAGACCACGGAAGCATTTACGAGAAGCACCCTGCCCCAAGTCACATGGCAGGTTTCGATTGCCCTTTTGTATCTTGGTTGGATTGCGATCTGGTGGGCGCGGCAGACGCGCTTGGAGCACGGCCAACTCCTTGAAGGCTGAAGCAGGTTCATGGTCAGATAAGAACGATAAAACGAAAACAAAGGAAAGAAGGAAAAAATGGATCCCATCAAAATTTTAAGACGTGCCTGGTATATCCTGTGGAGTTATCGAGCCTTATGGGTCTTTGGTTTGATCCTGGCTCTGGCAGGAGCAGGCTCCTCTGGAAATAGTGGTTCGAATAACGGAGTCCAATACGAAAGGGACTCACAGAACAGCCAGCAGCCTCTCCCCGAAGATATGCGTGAGTCCTTCCAACAGGCTGGAGAGGAAATGCAGAAGTTGTTCAATGAAGGGTTGAGCGAGGCTGGAATCCCAAAGGATGATATGTCTACGTTGATCTGGATCGCGGTCATCTTTATCGTGTTTACTCTGGCATTGGGGATTGCCGTAGCCATTGCGCGATATGTGGCTGAGACTGCGGTCATCCGCATGGTGGATGAATATGAAAATAGCGGCTCAAAGATGACCGTCCGTGAGGGCTTCCGTATAGGCTGGTCGCGCACCTCGTGGCGATTGTTCCTGATCAACCTGCTGGTGAACCTGCCGCTATTTCTGGTGATGCTTGCTCTCCTTGTGCTTGGGATCGTGATCTTAGTATCGGTCTCCAGTAATAATGGGCCAGCTACTTTAGTCGGTGTTTTCGGCTCGATAGGCATTCTGTTCCTGATCATCTTTGCAGTCGTCATCTTGAGCATATTCCTGCACCTGCTGCGGAACTTCTTCTGGCGGGCCTGTGCGCTGGAGAACCTCGGTGTGGGTGAATCGCTGCGGCGCGGTTTCCAGATGGCGCGTGAGAATTGGAAGAACGTGGGAATCATGTGGCTGGTGATGATCGGGCTCGGAATCGCATGGGCGTTTGTGTCCATCATTGCCATCATCGTGATCCTGCCGGTAGTCGCAGTCACGGGTCTGATCGGCGTCATCGTAGCGGGCATCCCTGCCCTGCTCGCGGGCGGACTCACCAGCATTTTCCTGAACGGATGGTTGCCGTGGGCTGTCGGCGTCCTCTTCGCGCTTCCACTGTTCTTTGTGGTTGCTTTCTCTCCCTGGCTTTTACTTGGCAGTTGGCAAACGGTCTTCGCCTCCACCGTGTGGACTCTAGTCTACCGTGAATTGAAAGCCTTACCTGTGCTGACGAACGGAGACGCGTCCGCACTACCCCCGGCGAGTTAATTTGAACTCGACTTGAAGTAACAAGGGCAACCCTATTGGGTCGCCCTTGTTTTGTTATAAATCTGAAAAAGACCTGACATGTCTTATCAATACCGTTGTTCGTCGGAACGTTTGCGCGGACACAGATCAAAGTTAGTCAAGGATTCAAGGAGACATGTCAGGTCTGGACTTATAATTAACCCATGCCTACCAACCCCACTCCACTCACTTTTGGAAATTTCTATCATATCTTCAATCGCGGGAACAACCATGAAAATATCTTTCTTCAAGAGCGAAATTATGCCTATTTCATGGAACTCTGGTGGAAACATACCTCCCAGATTGCAGAGACATACGCATATTGTCTTTTAAAAAACCATTTTCACGCAAGTGTTTACATAAAAGATGAAGCAGACCTGGCAGGTCTTAACAAGATAAAAGAACCAAGCCAATATTTCTCGAATTTCTTCAATGCTTATACGCGCGGAGTTAACAATGCAACTGGCAGAAGAGGAGCGTTATTCGAGCGTCCCTTCGAGCGGATTCCTGTGACTAATGAAAGATATTTCATGCAATTGATCGTTTACATCCACCAGAACCCGCAAAAACATAAGTTCGTAGAAAATTTTCGAGATTGGAATTATTCGTCATATCATGAATTGACCGGCGATGTTCTCACCCGTTTACAAAGAGACAAAATGATGGAATTGTTCGGAAGCAAAGATGATTTCATCCGAATCCACCAGGAGATTCAACCATTAACCGATTTTGACGATGAGGAAGATACTGGTTAAGACCTGACATGTCTCTACGAGACCCTGTCTAACCATGACCCACATCCGCGCAAGCGTTATAACGGATGGCCGCGCGGATGAGACATGTCAGGTCTGTGAATACCTCACCCCGCGAGCGCGTGCCTATGCAAGATTTCGTTCTTACCTGAATGCTATAATCCTTGATAACCATTATGGCTGATTTTCGCAAGATCATTCGAATTATCTGGATCACTTTCGGCATGTTGTTTCTCGTTTGGATGCTGAATTCCTTTCGCGCCCAGGGCTTTGATAAGGTCATTCTTGAAAGTGATGACAAGGTCGCAGTTGAAGAGACGAAACGATTCCTTCACTTTCAACCAAACGACAACGAACAACTTACAGGTTTTATTTTCTTCCCTGGCGGAATGGTCGCACCTGATGCGTATGCTCCCATGTCCAGGGCGATAGCGGAGCAGGGATTTAATGTTTTCATTGCCAAACTTCCGTTTGGGTCAACGCCGCTTGACTCGCAAGAGACCAGCGTTATGGAACAGGCACTTGAAATCATTGACTCTAACGAATCGATCCAATATTGGGTCGTGGGCGGACATTCACGCGGTGCGGCAATCGCCTCACGATTTGCCTTCTTGCATGGAGAAACTTTAGATGGACTCATCCTGATTGGGACATCACATCCCAAAGAAGAAGCGTTCGATCTGTCGAATACGACCCTGAATGTGACAAAAATTTATGCTTCCAATGATGGCCTGGCCAGTGTGGAAGAAGTGGAAGCGAATGCAATTTACTTGCCAGAGGATACGACTTGGATATTGATTGATGGCGGGAACCATTCACAATTTGGCTACTATGGCTCTCAATTGGGAGATAGCGCGGCAACGATTAGCCGTGAACAGCAACAAAGACTAACTATTGATGCAATTCTATTCACCTTGAAAAATATTCAGGAAGAATAAATGTGATATGACAAAGACATTGACGATCATGATGAGCAGTTTATTTGGATTGTTGATGTTAACTGCCTGCAATTCTACCAGTGGACCAGTGGTTCCCACGACTGCTCCTTCAGCAACTCCACAGGCGGTTGTGAATAAGGACTTGCCCACACCCGTGTCCCCCGGATACATGATTGTTCATGAAGATCTCCAGGTGATGATGCAGGAGGCCGAGATCACAACCAGCTATCTAACGGAATACGATTCCAATCGAGAACCTCCTGCTGGTAAAGAAATTATCTGGATCCATATCCTGCTTAAGAATATTGGTCAGAGTCAGCGGAATTTACCAGCGCCCGAACATTTCAGCGTGCTTAACGGAAGTACCGAGTTCAAAGCAATTTATGGGCATCGAAAAGATTATGTTGATTACCTGTCTTTGACGCCAATCCTGGTTCAGGGACAGGATGCTGATGCCTGGCTGCGCTTTGATATTCCTGCTGGCCTGGAACTGGACGACCTGATCTTTGCTTTTCTCCCTGAAAGTTCACAGATAAGCGTTGACTTTTCCTCCACTGATTATCCCTGGGGCGATCATCCGATCTACTTGTGGAGTTGTGCGAAATAAAGCATGACTGAGGAATATTAAGGGATAGGCGGGGCTACACCCTCTCAATTCGAAATTGCGTTTCATACAATTGACTATATAACCTGCCCATGGCGAGTAACTCATCATGGGTTCCTCACTCAACGATCTTCCCTCTATCCACCACCAAAGCAAAGACCTGACATGTCTCATCAGAACCGCTGTCAACCATAACTATTGCGTGGACGTGGGTTCTGATTAATCATCTCTTCGCGGAGACATGTCAGGTCTATCTAAACTTTTTCGCGATTGAACTGCGTTTCATATAACTGACTATACAGTCCGCCCGTCGCGAGTAACTCATCATGAGTCCCTCTTTCCACGATCTTCCCTCTGTCCATCACTAAAATCAAATCAGCGGCTAGGATCGTGCTCAATCTGTGCGCGATCACAATGGATGTTCTCCCAGCCATGACTCGTTTCAACGCATCCTGGATCAACGCTTCAGATTCGCTATCCAGTGAACTGGTGGCTTCATCCAAAACCAGAATGCGCGGGTTCTTCAAGATAACTCTCGCGAGGGCCACCCGTTGTTTTTCGCCGCCGCTCAGGCGATAGCCGCGTTCACCGACAATAGTGTCGTAGGTGTCGGGCAGGCCCATCACAAAGTCGTGGATGTTGGCGGCGCGCGCGGCGGATTCGATCTCGGTTTGCGTGGCGTCCATTTTCGCGTACGTCAGATTCGTGCGGATGGTATCGTGGAAGAGATGCGTCTCCTGCGTCACCATGCCGATCGCGGCAGCCAGCGAAGCGAGGGTCAGGTCTTTCACATCGCGCCCGTCAATGCGAATGACTCCGCTGGTGGGGTCATACAACCTCGGGATGAGATAGGTCAGCGTGGTTTTGCCAGCGCCGGATGGGCCGACTAATGCGATCAACTTTCCGGGTGCAGCGGTAAAGGAGATTCCCTCCAAAGCGACTTCGCGTGCTTGGGATGTCGCCTCAGACTCCCCGTTGCCTGATGCGGACCCTTCATCTTTTTTCTTCCCGTTGCTTTTCCCTGCCAATGACAGGACCGCGCCTACGTCTTCCATCTTTCCATAGCGTTTGACATCCTTCAACAACAAGGCTGCATCGATATGATAATTGAACGAGACGTTATCAAATTCAAGCTCGCCCTGTGCGTCCTGCAAAACGATCGCATCTTCTTTTTCAACAATATCGTGTGGAAGATCGATCAGCTCAAACACGCGCTCGAAACTGACCATCGAAGTTGAAAACTCAACGGGCGCGCCTGCCAGACCTTGCAGTGTGCCATATAAATTTCCCAAATAAGAACCGAAGGCCACGATGGTGCCAACCGTGAATGAGCCTTGAATGACATACCAGCCACCGAGGCCGTAAACGAGCGCCGTGCCCACCGCGGTGATGAGCCCAAAGATGACGAAGAACGAGGAGCCGACCACTGCGCGGCGGATGCCGATATCGCGCACGCCCGCGGCACGCTCACGGAAACGCCCTTCCTCTTCGCGGGCGCGGCCAAACAACTTGACCAGCAACGCGCCGCCGATGTTGAGAGTCTCGTTCATGTGCGCATTCATCTGCGCATTCACGTCCATGGCCTTGCGCGCAATATCGCGCAGGACAAGACCCAGTCTCTGCGCGGCAATGATGAACAACGGCAGGATCAGGATGCTAATGATGGTCAGGCGCCATTCGAGAGTGAGCATGACCGCCAATAACGCAATGGCCTCCACCAGATTCGTAACGATGTTGACGATGGTATTGCTGATGGCGTTCTGCGCGCCGACCACATCGTTGTTGAGGCGGCTCATCAACTCGCCAGATTTTGTATTCGTAAAAAATCGCAATGACATGCGCTGTAATCGGGCGAACAGAGTCGAACGCAGGTCATAAATCACGCCTTCGCCGACTGTCGCATTCAAGCGCCGTTGGATGACATTGATTCCTCCAGTGAGCGCGGGGATCATCAGCAACGACAAACCTAAAAGGACAAGTCCGTTTACATCCTTGGCAGGGATGACTACGTCGATCATATTGCGGAAAATGAGCGGCGTGAGCAGGGACAAGCCCGTGGTTAGCAGGATCGTGACCAGCATTCCCGCAATATGCCACCAGTATCCGCGCGCATAAGTAAGGACTCGCAACAATAATTGACGAGTAACCTTGGGCTTCTCGTCTCCTGAACGCATGTACTGAAACCAACCGCTGTAGTGCATGTTTTGTAGTCTCCTGGTTGAATAGTCAAGTAGTTGAGTAATGCAAGATGTAGGGACACAGCGAGACGGTTGAAGGTCAGACCCGTAAGACTCTTCGCTGTGTCCCTACGTAATCATCCGACTATAAGACTATCCGATTAATCACGCAACTGGATGAATGGGGAGGTTAATGAAAGTCTGATGGGGAGGCGGAGGGTATAATTTGACAGAGAATAATAGGAGTTTCTAATGCTAAAAGATTATGTTGCCATAAACCGAATAATCGGGAAACTGTTAATGAAATATAGTGACGCCTATTTCGCTGATTTGAATGATGATAAAAATGTTTTAGGGGTTGTGAGCAATTATATTGTAGATGAGTTGAAGGAAGTAAAAAGATTATGGCCACAAAATCTTCCAACCCAAGATCTTGATTATATGATATTGCATATGCATGAGGCCGGAGATGATTGGAGCCCACCAACATTTAACAATTTAATTGAGTTTTTAGGCCAGTCGGTAGTACTATTAAATGATCATATGTCAAATAGCCCTCAAATTCATGGGGAAGAAGATATAGTTAATTTTCTTCACCCCCTAGTACTAAAAAGTTCATATCGACAATTTACTCAGGGAAATTATCGAGACGCTGTCTTGAACGCTTTAATTGGAGTTTTTGACTTATTGCGTGAAAGAACTGGTCTTGACTTGGATGGCTCTGCGTTAGCACAGACAGCTTATTCTTTGGGTTCGGCTAAATTAATTGTTTCTACTTTGCGCACTGAGACTGGAAAAAATGAACAAATTGGATTTATGGAACTTTTGAAAGGGGCATACTCCAGTATTCGTAACCCCAAAGCTCATTCGCTACTGATAAATCCAGATAGATTGGTGGCTGCGCAAAACTTGGTATTTGCCAGCCTTCTTGCAAGAAGAATAGAAGAATCAAAGACTCCTTCTGAAGACCGCCCATAGTAGCAGAGGGAAATGTGCTAAGTGAAATAAACACCAGGTGACAGTCACTTCCAAAGTGACTGTCACCTTTTGGTTATATCCGCAACTGGATGTATGGGGAGGTTAATGCAAGTCTGATGCACAGGAAGGGATGAGAG
>NZ_JBXMTI010000079.1:0-54403 GCF_057083605.1 Candidatus Villigracilis sp.
CCGCGTGTGGTGCGGATCAGGAAGGCATTCATGTTCATGAAGATGCGAATCAAGAAGTCTTTCATTCAAGCCACTCAAACAAGTATTTTACTTCATGATCAAATTGGAGTTTTTTTGAGGAAATATATATATTTTTCATTGAAAAGCCTGTCTTTCGTGACCTTGTCCTTGGGTTTAAGAGATAAGTTCGAAAGTTCCATCCAAATGCAGATAGAAGGATTCCACTTTTAATTTTGGGAATAACACCTTGATCTTGGTTTGCGCATCCATCAGGTCGTGCTTGTGACGTTTATAAGTCCCGTCACGCCCGTAGGCGCGGCAATCTTCGTGGTTGATCAGGCAAACTGTTTCAATGCTGTGGATCTGGTCCGCGAGTTGAACGTATTTCAAAACCATTTCATAATCGTGCACGCCACCCGCTAATGAAATGATATCAAAGTTGTCATATCCAAAGCGGACCGTGATCCACGGTTGCAGGAATTTTTGCAGGCGATAATCCATGCAATGGACGACTAATGCATCGCAATGGATGATGGGTTTGGATTTTTTCATGAACTCTCAATTAAGCCTGGTGGTCGAGTAGGTCGAGGCGATAGCCGAGACCGTACACTTGCACCGTACGCAAGTACAGGTGTCGAGACCACATACTGGAATTTTATTTTTACTTTTAATTGCTGGTTTCGATATGAGCGAGAAGAGCACTCGCTCTACTCAACCAGCGAGGCAGCTATAAAACTTCACCTTCGCTGCGTTTCAAGAACTGTCCATCCCCTCGTTTGCCCAACCATTGGTCACCGGCCACGATCAATTTGCCGCGCAGGAAAACTTTTTCGGGATAACCTTTTAATTCCCAGCCTTCGTATAAATTGTAATCAGTGCGCTGGTGCGATTTCGCCACGCCATAATTCACTTTTTTATTCGGATCCCATATCACAATATCCGCATCCGCGCCTACCAGCAGTGACCCTTTGCGCGGATATAAGCCAAATATCTTCGCAGGGTTGGTGCTTGTCAATTCAACAAATTGATTCTCAGTGATTTTGCCTGTATTCACACCTTGAGTCCATAGGACGGGCAAACGGTCTTGAATACCAGGCAAGCCGTTTGGTATCTTTGTGAAATCATTTTTACCAAGCTCCTTGCCTGCAATTATGATCTTATTTCCTTCATAACTAATCGGCTTCGTGCCGTCAAAGAAAAATGGGCAGTGATCCGTGCCAACAGTTTGGATGATGCCTTCGTGTAAGCCATCCCACAACCTCGCGTTATCTTCTTCCTTTCTCATCGGCGGCGAGCAGATCCACTTTGCGCCATCGGGGCGGCGCAAATGATCCATGGTGAAAAACAAATATTGCGGACAAGTCTCGCCCATGGCTTTGACGCCGCGTTCGCGCACGTATTTGAGCATGTCCACTTCGCCGCCCATATTCATGTGGACGATGTAAACTGCCGCATCAGACTCTGCGGCCATGCCTGCTACTCGTAAAGTCGCTTCCACTGCTCCCCAGCCGGGTCTGGTCAACGCGTGCCATTCGGGTGAGGTATGCCCTGCCGCCAGCGCCTGCTCAACGAGCGTATCAATCACATCTCCGTTTTCGCAATGAGCCATTACTAACATGCCGTTTTCCCTGGCAATCTGCATGGCTTTGAAAATACTGCCATCGTCAATGCGTAATCGTCCGTTGTAAGCAGTAAAGACTTTCAGAGTCGTGATGCCCATCTCACGCAGGGATGGAATCTCCTTGGCGATCTTGTCATTGAATTGCGTGAGGTTCATGTGGAAAGAATAATCAATAGCGGCTTTTGCGGCTTTTTCCAGCCACAGATCCACGGAATACTTGAAATCACCATCACCCCAACCCCTCACCCAAGGGGTGAGGGGAACAAAATCCATAACAGTGGTTGTGCCGCCAAACGCGGCGGCTTTGTGACCTGTGTAATGGTCGTCGGATGAAACGGTGTCGAACATCGGCAAATCCAAATGGACATGTGGGTCCACGCCGCCGGGCAGGATCAGCTTGTCAGTGGCATCCACCAGTTGATCAGAATCAACTTCCAGATTAAGTCCGAGGCGGGCGATCTTTTCATCCTCAATCAAAATATCTGATTGAAATGTATCAGCGGCGGTAATCAACGTTCCATTTTTGATCAGAATTTTCATGGCGTTCCTCTTTCCTCCTTATTTTATACCGAAAACGAATCTGATATATAATGCCCGTAACGGGTATAATTTTCCAAATGAATCCAAAGCGTTTTATTACCCTCTTAACCCTTGTTGGTTTGCTCCTGCTTGGGTTGTGGCTGCCAGTGAATGCCGCGCCCAGTGTGCAGCAGTTTTCCACGCCCACCCCGGGGCCAGATGGCCGCATCATTTATATTGTGCAGCCAGGTGATAATTGTTTTCGCGTGGCGGCTATAAATAGTATCTCCGTGGAACAACTTCGCCAGCTAAATGCAAACCTGGATGAGAACTGCACGCTGATTGAAGGACAGGAATTGCTGATCGGGATCATCTCTGTAGCGGCGACTCCTGCTGCCGGTGCATCTCCCACACCCGGGGCGCCGACGGTCACTCCTACGCCTTTATCTGGTACGACAGAAGTTTGCGTTTTGCTGTTTGACGATGTAAATGGCAACGCAATGCGTGAGGCAACCGAACCTGCTGTGGCGGGAGGCGCCGTCAGTCTGACGGAAATTAATGGCGAATATTCTGCTACTCAGGATACGATCATCCCAGCCGACCCTGAAGCGTATCAGGGAATATGTTTCACCGATATCCCCGAAGGGAATTACAACATCACAGTTGGTAAACCTGATAATTACAACCCGACCACGGAGTTGAATTATTCATTGGATGTAAACGCAGGTGACCGCGCCTCTGTGGATTTTGGGATCCAATCCAAGGATGTGGTGGTGGACCCCGGAGCGGCAGAAGAAAATGGGAAAGGCACCTCGCCACTACTTGGCATTTTTGGGGCCCTTTTCCTGCTTGGTGGCGCTGCATTAGGATATTATGCGTGGCGCTCCGGTAAACCTGAAAGCAAACTTTCGGGCGGTGGCTTCCTGAAAAGGTGAACGATGTAGCGCAGGATCAACCCTGCGTTATTTTGAATGTTTTTCGATGGATGGGGGAGTAACCTAGCTCGGCGATCTTCGATCTATGCCAGAGTGTGCCGTAACCTTTGTGGCGTGAAAAACCATACTCAGGATATTTTTCATCCAGTTCGATCATCAATGCATCACGGGCGGTCTTCGCAAGAATGGATGCGCTTGCAATGCTCAATGAACGCTGGTCCCCTTTGACCAGCGCGGTTTGTGAAATATCCAATTCGGGGAGTTCGAGGCGGAAATCTGTCAGTAAAAAGTTGGGGGTGAGTGAGAGCATTTCCAATGCACAGCTTGCGGCAAGCCTTGTGGCTGGTACGATGCCCATCAAATCAATATCCTCTGCGGAGGCAAAGCCAACTCCCCAAGCAAGGGCGGCTTCTTTGATGATGGGCGTAAGTTGGTAGCGCTTGCGGGGCGTCAACTGTTTGGAATCGCGTGCACCGCTCAAGGTTTGAGAGAGAAGCGGGTTGTCATCTGGCAGGATCACCGCACCCACGCAGACAGGTCCAGCCAGGGCGCCGCGTCCTGCTTCATCCAGCCCTGCAATATGTTTGTATGACAGCCAGAGTTGTTGCTCGTGGGAGAGGTCAGGGTTTGAGATCATACTTGCCGCGTATTGCATTGAGATGAATGCGGAAGATGTCGCCGATCATGCGCAGGGCATCGCGGATGGCATTGACCTTACTATCCGCGTCGAAATACCAATCGATTGGGATTTCTTTGATCCTGAATTTTTTTCGGCGGGCGAGATAAAGAAGCTCGATATCAAAGGACCAACCTGTAAGCGTTTGCTGGCGGAAAAGATCTTCGGTGATTTCTGCACGAAAACATTTGAAGCCGCATTGGGTGTCATTCAACCCCGGCAGAATGAATAATTGGATCACAAAATTAATGGCGCGCCCGCCCAAATGTCGATAGGATGGCTCGTTATAACGGATGGCACCTGGTGCTTCGCGTGAGGCGATGGCTATATCGAAATTATTCAAAGCAGGGGGGATGAATTTTTGAACTTCTTCAATCGGCATCGAGAGGTCGGCATCACAAATAAACCGATATTGGCCGTGTGCTGCCAACATGCCGAGGCGCACAGCGTTGCCTTTACCAGGTTGTTCTTCTTTATAAACAATCAAGTTTGGTTGGTGCAGGGCAAATTCTTGCGCGAGCTCAAGTGTGCGATCTGAGCTGCCGTTTTCAACAATGATGACTTCGTATGAATAATTTTGTTTCTCAAGAAAAGAAAAAATCTGCCCAAGCGTGCGGGGCAGGCGGCTTTCTTCATTATGGGCCGGTATGACTATGGATAGGAATGTAGTGGACAATTCGAGTTATTGGTTGAATGAAAAGAGAACAGCGCCAAACCCGATCAGAATACAAAATTCAATGATCGCCATGCCAACCAGCAAAACGAGCTGGGCATTGGTCATGCCGAATGTTCTTTTGACAGGCACAGGTTTTGGAGCGGGCAGTGGAATAGCTGGGTTCGGTTCGCGCAAATTTGGCGGAACAGCCTGCTGGGCGGATGTGGCGTTATCTTCTTCAAATGCAAAACCGAGGTCATTAGGGTCGAAGGATTTTGAAGGTTCGGAAGCATTGAAGATGGCTTGGGCACGAGAGACAGGTTGCTCTGGGGGAGGGGCTGCTTCTCTGCGCAGGCTTGGGTCCATGATCTGGTCTGCAAGATCATAGATCATGCCGGGAGACATAACGGGGCGTGCCTGCAAAAGCGAAGTGGCAAATTGCTTGATCGCATCACTTCTGACCACGCGCGCAACGGGGCGCAGCGATTCGATTTGCGCACCTGGGTCACTTGCGATCAAAACAGGCTCTATCGGCGCGGATAGATTGAATTTATTGATCTCCAAATATTTTTGAAAAGCGCGGTTCAATTGTGCCAGGCGGCTCAACAAATTAATGCTGGCAGGTTGTGTGCGTCCATTGCTGACTGTATTCCATTGATCCCCTTTGGCCTCAAAGAAACCCTTTGCATTGGTTACATAAATAACGAAGATACCACCCGTCCCAACCAGAATGATCGGAATCACGATCTCACTGTTTGGCAGGGTGAAATTGCGGATTAAAACAAATCCTTTTTCAAGCATGCGATCCAATTGTGCGATCACTGCTTTTTGAGCCTCAAGCTCGGCATACCAGTTCAATCCGTACTTCAATGTCCCCTGGATACGGGCCACAAAACTGATATTGCCATTTTCGTCTTGCAACGGGGTTTTATCAATAATCTTCATCAAAAATTCACTTAAAAGACCGGCATATCCTCAAGCTCATCACTGGCTGCGTTTTCACGTGTGGCAAGAAAATTATGATTATTATCCTTCACCACCAGGACGGGTTTTCCAACTTCGAAAGTACCTGCAAGCAGTTCCTTTCGTGTGCCGGTGACATATTGTTCACCTTTTTGAAGGCGTTCCAAAAGTGTTTTGCGGTCTAATAATACACGATCTGAAAATGTTGCGCCCCGCCGTTCATATGCACGAACTAATGTGATTTGCCCATTTTTGATACGGACTGCTTCGATAACGCCGTCAATCTTTTTTGCCATATTTGTCCTCTGGGGTAATTTTAGCACACACGCTTTAAAATATTAGAGACACAAGCAATCGAGTTAACTCTAAGCTTGTGTCTCTTTTTTGCTTTCAGTCGGGGCGAGAGGATTTGAACCTCCGACCTCTTGCACCCCATGCAAGCGCGCTAGCCGGACTGCGCCACGCCCCGATTTAGTGATTGGATGAGGTTGTCAGACTCGACATTGAAAGCGCCACGCGCTAGCTCTGTCTTTGACACTGCAACCACACCCCGATTGAGCGAAGCGGATTATAGCCTTGTTTCTTTTTTCTGGCAAATCGAATTTTCTTTCCCATTTCTTATCTTACAGCCAGGTGCTTTCTTCGGTCTTTATGCTAAAATATAAGTATTGGAGTTCCTATGTCAGATATGGTTGAAGTGATCATTGATAGTATTCGTGTGCACTTAATGGCACCGCAGCGCGTGGTCGTTCTTAAGCAGATCAATACCGAACGCTATCTTACCATTTGGGTTGGCCCCTACGAAGCGGAGGCAATCACCGTCGCTTTACAGGAAGTTGAAATGATGCGCCCGCTGACGCACGACTTGCTCAAAAATATCTTTGGTGCTTTCAATGCCCGTGTGATTCGCGTGGAGGTTGTCAAATTGCAGGATGATATTTTCTTTGGCAACATCGTTGCAGAAGTGGATGGGCGCGAGATCCATGTTGACTCTCGTCCCTCGGATGCGATTGCAATCGCTGTGCGTGCGCACGTACCCATCCTTGTCCATAGCAGCGTGATGGATGCGGCCAGCATGACGCCCGATCAGGATATGCCCGAGACCACCGCTCCCGCTAGAAATGAACCGCCGCCTCCGCTATCCGAAGAAGCCAGTGACAGATTATCCGTATTCAAGGATTTCATTGACAAGCTGGATATTGATAACCCCGACAAAGACAAACCCGATTCAGACTCAACGTGAAGCTGATACACCCAAATGACAGATTATTTTCCCCCCGAAGATTCAGCTCCCGCCCCCGCCAGCCCAATATCAACGGTAGTCCCGCATAGCCGGGAAGCCGAAGAAGCAGTTGTAGGGGCGGTGTTGATTAACTCCGAAGCCTATTACGACGTTGCCCAATTCCTGGCTGCTGATGATTTCTATATTCATCGCAATAAATGGATCTGGGAGGCATTTGCCCGTTTGCACGAGCAGCGCATCCCCGTAGACTTGCTGACCCTGGCCGAAGAATTGGACCGCGCAGGTCAGCTTGCGGAGATTGGCGGATCTGCCTATCTCACTTCGCTGATCAACCAGGTCCCGACTTCTCTGAATGCAGAAGCATACGGGCGGATCGTGGAGGAGAATTCAATCCGCCGCAAGATGATCAATGCGGCGAATCAAATTGCGTCTCTGGCGTACAAAGGTAACACCATAGACAACGTCATGAACGAGGCTGAAAAAGCCGTGTTCAATGTCAGCGAAAAACGGCTAAAGCATGACCTGTTACCGATTCGTTCTGTCCTCTCCGCTTATTATGACAGAATAGATGACCTCTCCAAACGACCCGATGATTTTCATGGAGTGCCCACAGGCTTTTATGATCTCGATAAATTATTGGGCGGTTTGCAGCCATCTGATCTGCTGATCATCGCGGGCCGTCCTGGTCAGGGTAAAACTGGTTTCCTGCTTTCGATTGCAAAGAACGCGGCACTGACACATAAGAAACATGTTGCTATCTTTTCCTTGGAAATGTCCAATGAGCAGGTGGTTCAGCGTTTGATCGCACAGGAAACAGGTATTGACTCGCAGCGCCTAAGGACAGGGAAATTGCAGGAGAGCGAATGGCCCCTGTTCACCCATGCCATTGAAGTATTTTCTGACACCCATATTTACCTCGATGATACGCCTGCCATCACGCCTCTCCAATTAAGAACCAAATGCCGTCGTCTGCATATGGAATTCGGTGTTGACCTCGTGATTGTCGATTACTTGCAACTGATGGGCGGTGACACTCGCAACGACAACCGTGTGCAGGAAGTCTCGCATATTTCACGCAGTTTGAAAGTGCTGGCGCGTGAGTTGAATGTACCTGTGCTCACGGCTGCGCAATTAAGCCGTGCTGTGGAACAACGTACTGATAAACGCCCTGTGCTTTCGGACTTACGTGAGTCGGGGAGTCTGGAGCAGGACGCCGACATTGTCATGTTCATTTATCGTCCTGATCAATATGAAAAGAATTCCGATAAACAGAACGTGGCCCAGATCCTTGTTTCCAAACATCGCAATGGCCCCGTGGGTGAAGTGGAATTGATCTTCCGCGGCGCGTTGGCAAAATTCGAGAACGCCGCCACGAAAGTGTTTAGACCAAATGAGTAGCCCTCGTCATTGCGAGGAGAGTGTTCGTCTCGACGAAGCAATCTCCCTCAATCTAGTTGGGGATTGCTTCGGGGCTATCGCCCCTCGCAATGACGAAAGACACACACTATGAATTCCTTCAACGGCTTCACCTCCTCTGAAGCATTTACCCAGCTGCCTGATTCGTTCATCCGGTTGATGAATGAGATCGACGATATTGCCGAATTGAAGGTGACCCTTTATGCCATCTGGCGCATCGAGCATATTGAAGGCAACTTTCGAGCATTGTGTGAAACGGATTTCGAGGCTGAGTCGCTTGGGTTGAGTCTTGATGAGATTCAGCGCGGGCTGGGAAAAAGCGTTGAGAGGGGAACCCTGCTCAAAGCTCGCCCTGAGCGTTTAGTCGAAGGGGCGGAGCACGAAGCGGATGTTTTCTACTTCCTCAACTCGCCGCGTGGACGTCTTGCAGCGGAGGCGTTTGCAAATGGTCAATGGCGCGAGGCTGGCAGGATCATGTCTGAACCTTTGAAAAAATCCAATGTGTTCAAATTGTATGAAGAGAATATTGGTCCGCTGACACCTTTATTATCAGACATGCTGCGTGAAGCTGAAAAAAAATATCCGAGTGCGTGGTTTGAAGAAGCCTTTGAAATCGCCGTGAGTCGCAACATCCGCAATTGGAAATATGTGCAAGCGATCCTGACGCGCTGGAAGGAAAATGGGAAAGATGAAAGAAAAGATCGACAAGACCCTGTCAAAGATGCAGACCGATACACCGACAGCGAGTTCTCAGAATTTATCAACCGAGAGTAATCTTGTGAAGACCCTTGGCGATCCGAACTGCCCACACTGCGGAGGTGCGGGCTACGTGCGTTATGACGTGCCAATTGGGCATGAGAAGTTCGGCAAATTGGAATCATGCGTATGCCGCGCAAAAGATGTGGCTGAAAGCGCGCGTTCGCGTTTGTTCGCCATGAGCAACTTGAATCGGCTGAGTCACTTAACATTTGAAAACTTTAATGCTTCTGGAAATGACAGAGCCAAGTTCATGTCTGCGCAGGACCGCGATAATTTGCATAAGGCATTTGAATTTGCCGAAGAATTTGCACGCAATCCCAAAGGCTGGCTTTTGCTCGAAGGCGGATATGGTTGTGGCAAGACTCACCTTGCGGCGGCGATTGCCAATTTTGCGGTGAATAATGGCACACCCACTTTATTCATCACTGTGCCAGACCTGCTGGATTCATTACGCTTTGCTTATGCTGACCCTGAAACTACATTTGAACAGCGCTTTGAAGAGATCCGTAATGCAGAATTATTGATATTGGATGACTTCGGCACGCAGAATGCCACGGCCTGGGCGCAGGAAAAATTATTTCAGATCATCAATTATCGTTATATCAACAAGCTGCCCACCGTCATTACGACTAATTTGATGTTGGATGAAATCGAAGGTCGCATCCGTTCGCGTTTGCAGGATGAAGATTTTGTGAATCATATTATGATCACCGCGCCAGATTACCGCCGTCCTGAAGAGACCAGCAACCCTGGTATTTCCATGCTCTCGCTGCCAGAGATGAAAGCGATGACCTTCAAGACTTTTCAAATGCGCGAAGATGAGATTGGGCAGGAAGCGGTCACCACCACAATCACGGAAAAATCCGATAAGTTTGGAAATAAATATAAAGACAAAGAGATCACCCGCATCAAGGTGACAAAAGAAGATGTGAGGACTCTGCACGAAGCCTATAGTGCAGCGGCGGGCTTTTCTGAAGAACCGAATGGCTGGCTTGTATTTTTGGGTCAATCGTTTAGCGGCAAGACTCATCTTGCTGCCGCCATTGGAAATTACCGCATCGCGCTTGGCGGCCAGGCACTGCTTGTGGAAGTAACAGCCCTGCTCGATTATCTGCGCCAAACTTTTCGCCCCAGTTCGGATGTCTCATTTGACAGACGCTTTCACGAAATCCGCACCACGCCTTTATTGATCCTGGATGATCTAAAAGAAAGCGGCGCAAGCTCGGTTTGGGCCGAAGATAAATTGTATAGCGTGTTAAATTATCGCTACAATGCACACTTGCCCACTGTGTTAACTTCCACCATGCGTCCTGATTCCTTTGCGCTTAGTTACCCTAACTTATGGAACAAACTGCTGGACCCATCCAAGTGCCAGGTGCTTGTGATCAACATGCCGCCCTACCGCCGCGTGGTGAAGGGCAGCAAGGCAACTTTACAGAAGAAGAAATAACACTCTGGAGTCAGGCAGCGAGCTGCCTGACAAATCCATCAGCACTCGCAGGGCAGTGAGCCGATAGACTCCAGAGCTATTCGTTCAAGCCGCCGTCCTCGGCGGCGAGGTTAGCGAAAAAAGATGATTGATGAACAGGCTGCGAGTTCAGTGTGAACTCGCAGCCTGTTTTTTGTTACAAAGTGCCCACAAGGGTATACTAGGATAATGAACACACTTCCCATCCCCTCTTTTTTTGAACCAGCCCGCGTTGGCGAAATTTGGAAAGTGGATTACGAGTCCCGCGCAAACGATGCCCGTGACTGGGCGCTTCAACATGACCTCAAGCCTGCTTCTGCCTCGAAGAAAAAGATCTGGCTGATGCTGGTCGACGTGCAAAATACATTCTGCATCCCGAACTTCGAATTGTTCGTCGCCGGGCGCAGTGGACGCGGCGCAGTGGACGATAACGTCCGTTTGTGCGAGTTTATCTATCGCAATTTGGGGAGTATTACACAGATCAGCGCCACATTGGACACTCATCTTTCACAACAAATATTTCACGCGCTATTCTTTGTGAATAAGGATGGCCATCATCCCGCGCCATATTCCGTCATTCAGGCAGAGCAGCTGGAACGGGGAGAATGGACTTTCAACCCGGCCCTGGCACCGCAGTACAAGATCACACCCGAATACGGGCAGAAGATGATGATCCACTATGCTGAAACATTACGCAAACGCGGCAAATATGCGCTGACGATCTGGCCTTATCATGCCATGCTGGGCGGAATCGGTCATGCACTGGTTCCAGCCGTGGAAGAAGCGGTCTTTTTCCACTCGGTTGCGCGGCTTTCACAACCGAAATTTGAGGTAAAAGGGAACGAACCTTTCACAGAGCATTATTCTGTCATCGGCCCGGATGTGACGAAAGGGCCAAAAGGCGAAACACTTGGAAAGCACAACCCTGCCTTTGTAAAGGAATTGCAGAATGTGGATGCCCTGATCGTAGCGGGGCAGGCCAAGAGTCATTGTGTGGCATGGACGGTTTCCGATCTGTTGGATGATATCCGTGCCATTGACCCGGACCTTGTCAGTAAGGTGCATTTGCTCGAAGATTGCACCTCCCCGGTTGTTGTCCCGGGTGCGGACTTCACCGACCAGGCCGATGAGGTATTTGAAACTTTTGCAAATGCAGGAATGAAGATCATTAGATCAACAGACCCCATTGAATGATCTATTACGCGTAATTTATGAAGTTGGATCGAGGACTGATGTCTATCTTTGACGGTAAACGGCTTACGAACGAAACTTTTAAGTTGGATATTGAACGCATGCGCCGCGGCTGGTACTCGGATAAATATTTCGAGAACATTAACCGCATGTTGATCGCATTATCAAAAGGCGGATACAGCTATTCAGGTCATTTTCATAATTTGCCGCAGGGCATGTCACCTGACAATATTGCCGTGGGTGATATTGAAGTAGAGATGCAATGGTTCACCCGTAGAATGGGCAAGACCACCGTGGTGGGTGTGGATAAAGCTCTCGCCATGCTCAGGCATTGCACAGGGTATTTCGATGGCGATAAATTCATGGATACCTCCAACAAGATTCAGGTCTGGGCGGTGCATGATGGTACGACCGTCAAATATGATGGCGATCCGACCATGATCCAACCCGTCATCAAGGTGCGCGGACGGTATCGTGACTTTGCCCTGCTCGAAACTCCAACGCTTGGCATCCTCACCAGGTCCAGCCGTGTGGCGACAAATGTTTATGAAACGCTGGTGGCTTCGCGCGGCAAACCTGTTCTCTTTTTCCCTGCTCGGTTTGACGTGCATGAAGTGCAGGCCGCGGATGGGTATGCCTATAACATTGCCCTGCAAAGATTTAATAAGGATCATGCACATGACCTGGGGGCCTTTGTCTCCACCGATGCGCAGGGTGACTGGTGGGGCGGCGCAGGCGGGGGGACAGTTGCTCATGCTGCGATTGCCTCTTTCCTAGGCGACACAGCCGAAGCGATGATGCAGTTCTCGCATATTTTGCCCGCGAAAATCCCACGTATTGCGCTGGTGGATTTTAACAATGATTCCGTCCGCGATACGTTGCGTGTATTAGATTCGATGTTTGCAAAGTATCGTGAATTGATGGATGCAGGCCAGAAGGAAGAAGCCGAGAAATATAAATTGTATGGCGTGCGTTTGGATACAAGCGGAAGCCTGCGCGACGTGTCTGTGCAGCCCTTGGGCGAGCCCGCTTTGGATTTGGGTGTTAATCCGCGGCTGGTGTTTAACGTTCGCCAGGCGTTGGATCATGCCTCAGAACGCTGGAACCTGCCCGAGGCGTGGAAGGAAGCGGCGATGGAGTTTTGTCGCAGTGTGAAGATCGTTGTCTCGGGCGGATTCAATCCAGAAAAAATTCGCAAGTTCGAAAAGCTGGAAGTCCCCGTGGATATTTATGCGGTGGGTTCGTATCTGTTCAATAATGGGAATTCGACCACCACCGATTACACGGCTGATGTGGTGCGCGTGAAAATTCACGGCGAGTGGATCGATATGGCGAAGGTGGGGCGCAAGGTGGGGGAGAACGAAAATTTGGAGAGGGTTTGGTGAATGCAATGGATGAAAGATGAAACAGGGCTGCCAATCTCGGCAGTCCTGTTTTGTTAAGTAAGTTAATTGCCACTTATTTCCCCTATATATGTTTTGATTGTATCTGCGTTACCTCCTTCCTTGGATTGATAATAATAGTGCGTGGTATCAATCCACGACAGAAAAAATCCGCCAACAGGAACAGGCGGGCTTCCATCCACTGAGCCAATAAAACCAGCAGGTGTGTTTGTGTTAGAAACAAAATGTTTGCTGTCTGGGCTCCATACACAGTTATACAGAGGCCATCCATTTTCTTCAAATGCTTGTGTGTGGCCATTGTTTAGATTTCCAAGATAATGCCATGTTGAATAGTAGCGGCTTTCTATATCTTTACCTGCAAATAATATCCAATTTCTGTCTGGGGAAATGCTCGAATTGTCGCCAAATTCACTTATGATAGTTCTATCAAGTGGTATTTGAGTTGCTGTGCCGTCTAGTATGTAGCGATAGACGGTATAAGTTGAAGGTGGTGTTGCCGGTTCGCTGTATTCACCATCGGATGCAAGAATTACTATTATTCCGCTGGAATCTGGAAGCCAATATTGTTTTGGTAAGTATTCATCGGGTTTTGTGCGCCAGTAAAGGATTGCATTTTGATATGCGATATGGCCGTCGAGAGGACCTGAAGACACGTGGTATATATCTATGTGTCCTGAGTTTGCAACAGATATATATCTTCCATTAGGGGAAACTTCAAAATTACGCTCCTGCATGGTGTTTCCGCTCAACCCTGCGAGAAATCCATCGATTTTCCCTGAATCTGTATCTATACTGTAAATACTAACTGTGCAATCAGAAGCGTTGTATAAAAATTCATGTGGATTACAAAGATAAGTATTAAAAAGCAAAAAGTGAGTGCCGGGTATAAAAATCAGAGATTTTATTTCACCTTGCCCAAGAACGGGAAGTGATTTGCTGGTTATGATCAACTGCTCACCGTTTCCATCCGTGTTGATTGAATATACGTTGTCGTTGTTTTCTCCGCGATAGAATGCAATCTTCTGTCCATCATCTGAAATAATGGGGTCTCGATCTTTTCCAGCATGGGTTAATTGTATTGACCGTCCTACACTGCTTTGAAAATATACATTACCATTTTCTATATAGACTCTATCCTTATTCATTATTGTTTGAGTGACAGGGGTTCTGATTGGCGTTGCAAAAGCGTTTTGAGTCAACCAAGATTCAATCACATCTTTGTTAACCAAGGGTGTGGGAGGCGATGTTGGTTGGTTTCGGGGATCAAAAGTTGAAAAAGGCATCAGAGTCAATGTTGGCAAAACAGTTGGCGACTCAACAACTGGTGTCACGGTTACAGTAGTTGGGATGGATGTCACTGGCGCTGATGGGGCAGTTCCACAGGCAGACACGAGTACAAGAATGACGACCCAGAAATATCGGTATACGGTTGATTTTATTTTCATTGAAACCCTCCTTTGGCTTTTCTAACAAGGATTGGTTGATTTTATCGGTGTGGATGTGTTGTTAATGGCCTTATCCGAATCTTCCCATAATGTAATCTTCAGTCTTCTTTTGTTTTGGCGTGGTGAATATCTTTTTGCCTTCATCGTATTCGATCAACTCGCCTTGTAAAAAGAATGCGGCCTGATCGGCAGTGCGTGCGGCTTGTTGAATGGAATGTGGCACAAGAATCACCGTATATTCCTTTTTCAATTCCTGTAGGGCAGCTTCTACTTTGCCAGTTGAAATGGGGTCGAGACCCGAGGTGGGTTCATCCAGCAAAACGATCTCTGGTTGAAGTGCAATGACGCGCGCAAGGCAAATGCGCTGCTGTTGCCCGCCTGAAAGCGCGATGGCAGGGTCATCCAACCTATCTTTCACTTCCTCCCAAATGGCGGAGAGTTTCAAGCTTCGTTCAACGGCTTCATCCAGCTTTGATTTGCGCTTCTCGCCCGCGAGTTCCAGCCCATAAATTACATTTTCACGAATGCTCATCGGCAAGGGGACGGGTCGCGCAAAGACCATGCCCACTTTACGGCGTAAGGCAACCACGTCCACTTTGGGGTCGAGGATGTTTTCTCCATCGATCAAAATTTGACCTGAACTGGCCTTGACCTCGGTCAGATCGTTCAAGCGATTAAGACAGCGCAGTAAAGTGGACTTCCCGCCTCCCGCCGGACCGAATAAAACTGTCACAGCGTGTTCACGGATTCCCATGCTGATACCGCGCAGTGACTCAGTGCCGTCGGAGTATTGGAGGGAGAGGTTTTCGATGATGATTTTGTTCATTTCATAAATACTCGGTGGTCGAGTAGGGCTGAGCGATAGCGAAGCCCGTATCGAGACCACGATATTAGAGAGATTATTCTTGAAATAGGTGGTCTCGATATGCCTTGCGAAGAACGCGCAAGGCTACTCGACTACCGGAGCACACTGCTACCATTGCCGCCTCGCTCTCGCCCGCGAACGAATGACTGTTGCGATGACATTCATGGTCAAGACAAAGATGAGCAATACCAGTGCTGTGCCGTATTGAATTTGGATTGGCATTTCAGGGACTTGCGTTGAGATCACGAAGAGGTGATATGGCAAGGCCATGGTTGCATCAAATGGAGATTGCGGCAGGCGTGGCAAGAAGAAGGCTGCGCCTGTGAAAAGAATGGGAGCAGTTTCACCTGCGGCACGCTCCAAGCCAAGGATGACACCAGTCAAAATTCCAGGGAGCGCTTCTTTCAGTACGATGCGGCGGATGGTCTGCCAACGGGTGGCGCCAAGGGAAATGCTGACCGTACGAAAAGCTTGCGGCACGGAACGAAGTGCCTCTTCCGCGGTGCTGATGATGACGGGCAAGGTCATGATCGAAAGTGTGAGTGATGCGGCCAGAATAGATGTGCCGAATTGCAGGAATAAAACGAAGAGTCCAAGCCCGAACAAGCCATACACCACTGAAGGAATTCCTGCCAGGTTGATAATCGCCAGGCGGATCATCCGAGTCACCTGATTGTCTTTGGCGTATTCCGCAAGATAGATAGCAGCAGCAATTCCAAGCGGGACGGAGAAGATGGCTGTGCCAATCGTCAGATACAAAGTGCCGATGATTGCTGGCAGAATTCCACCTGCGCGCATTCCGTCATGCGGGAAGCCTGAAAGGAATTCAAATGAAATAGCGGAGCTGCCTTTGAATAATATGAAGATGATCGTGCCCACGATGGGAAATACAGTCGCCACTGCTACGAGTGTGATGAGGCTAAAACCGAGTCTTTGAACAAGGTGTCGATTGCGGGATAAAAGTTTTATCATGTCTTATTAGCACGGTGGTCGAGTAGCCCGAATGTTCTTTGAGGGCGTATCGAGACTACCGATTTTCTAGGAAAGTATCCTCTCCGCTCTCTTCTTTGCGCGGAAGACCACTGAAGAGGCGATGATATTCACAACCAATGAAATGATGAAGAGCACCATGCCTATAAAGAAAAGTACATGATAGTGCGTACTGCCATTTGCAACTTCACCCATTTCTGCGGCGATGGTGGCGGTCATGGTGCGGACAGGGGAGAAGAGACTGCCAAGTTTTGTGGCTAAGACGGGCGCATTGCCTGTCACCATCATCACGGTCATGGTTTCGCCGATGGCGCGGCCAACGCCGAGCATGATGGCGGTTAGCACACCTGACTTTGCAGCAGGAAGTGTCACGCGCCAGATCGTCTGCCATTGAGTTGCACCTAGTGCCCAAGCACCTTCACGGTAGGCACGCGGGACAGCATCCAAAGCATCTTCGGCAACAGACACGACTGTTGGCACTGCGATCCCACCCAACAGCAGGGATCCTGTAAAGGCTGTCAGACCAGTTGGCAGGCCCAGAAAGACGCGCAGAAATGGCGAGAGGACGAGTATGCCAAGAAATCCCAACACCACGGAGGGAAGTCCGCCAAGCAATTCCACAAGTGGCTTTAAGATTTCACGCATCCAACGCGGGGCAATCTCGGAGATGTAAATGGCGGTGCCGATCCCAAATGGAACGGCGATAAGCGCCGCGCCGAGGGTAACGATCAGCGAACCCGTGATTAGCGGCAAAATCCCAAAATGATCTTCGATGGGATACCAGCGAATGTTGAGCAGCGACGAGGCGTCCACTTCGCTGAGGGTGGGAAGCCCCTCGCGCAGGAGAAAGAAAAAGATAAGCGCGACGAATATGATGGCTGAATAGCCAGAGGCTTGTATAAGTCTGGTGATGAGAAATTCACGAAAGGATAAAGATTTTTCCATAATTCTCCACATGTCATTGCGAGGAGCGCCCTTGCTCTTTGCGACGAAGCAATCTCCAATAACGTGAGGGAGATTGCTTCGGGTTGTCGCCCTCGCAATGACATCATTTTAGGACAGGCACAAAGCCCAAATCTGCAACGATCTGCTGCGCTTCATCAGAAAGGATCCAATCAAGATATTCTTTAATAATTCCTGTTGGCTCACCGTTTGTGTACATATAAAGATCACGTGCAATGGCATAGGATTTATCGTTGACAGTATCAATGGAAGGCAGCACATATGGCGCGCCTTCTTCTTTTGCAATACCGATCATTTTCAAATCGTCAGGCACGTACCCCAGGCCATCATAACCGATGGCATTCGGGTTATCGCGCACTTCCGAAATGATTCCCTCCGATGAAGGAAGCAGCAAGGTATCCATTGAAAATAAAGTTTTATCTTCCTTGCTTCCCAGCCGCAGAACGGTCTCCAAAAAATAAACATGCGTGCCAGAATTTGTTTCGCGCGATAGTTTTACAATAGGGCGGTCTTCGCCTCCCACCTCGCTCCAGTTGGTGATCTTGCCGCTATAAATATCTGCGATCTGTTGAAGAGTTAATTCGCTGACAGGGTTTTCTGGGTTTACGATCACCGCAATCGCATCACGCGCGATAATGTGCTCAACGGGTTCGATCCCCTTTGATCGTGCCTCTGCAATTTCTTCATCCTTGATCTGGCGCGAAGCATTCGCCAAATCCACCGTGCCATTGATCAACGCCGCAATTCCCGTGCCTGAACCACCGCCCGTTACAGAAATGCGCACGTCGGGATGTTCAGCCTGATATGCCTCAGCCCAAGCCAGCGCGAGGTTGACGATGGTATCTGAGCCTTTGTTTTCGATGTATTTTGTGGATGAGGTGGAGGTGGTTTGCGATGCAGTGGAGCTGCAGGAGGTGAGAAGGAAAGTGGAAAGAAGAAAGAAGATGGCAATACGTTTCATTGGGGTGGATTATAGCCGTTGGTAGACAGGGAAACAAGTACACAAGTTCAATCAACCAGAGACTCGCTTCGGACTCACTCTAAACTGTTCCTGCTCCAATTGGCATTCTTTCCTCTTTCATCTTTCTTTTCCATTTCATCCTTCATCATTCATCCTTTACCCTTTCTGATAAAATCACCCCATGCCCACAGACCAATCTACATTCTCCGTCCAAAACCTGGATTTTTACTACGGCACATCCAAGGCCTTGTCACAGATCAATCTTGAAGTTCAGCCGCAAAAAGTGACGGCGTTGATTGGCCCCTCAGGCTGCGGGAAGTCCACATTTTTGCGTTGCCTCAACCGCATGAATGACACCATTTCAGGCACTCGTGTGGAAGGGAAGATCCTTCTCAAAGGCGAAGACATCTATGGCGAAGATGTGGATGTGGTCAACCTGCGTCAACGGGTAGGCATGGTCTTCCAAAAGCCGAATCCATTTCCGCAATCCATTTACGACAATGTGGCCTTCGGCCCCCGTGTGATGGGCATGGAAGTGAACCTCGATGAAGTGGTGGAGAAAAGCCTGGTCGCCGCTGCCTTGTGGGATGAAGTAAAAGATGATCTGAGGTCAGACGCAATGGGGTTGTCTCTGGGTCAACAGCAAAGACTATGCATTGCGCGTGTGGTGGCTGTGCAGCCTGAAGTCATTCTGATGGATGAGTCCACTTCCGCGCTGGACCCTATCGCTACCCTGCGCGTGGAGGAGCTAATCGCAGACTTGAAGAAAGATTACACGATTGTCATTGTTACACACAATATGCAGCAAGCTGCACGCGTATCAGATTTCACGGGTCTGTTCTGGTTAGGGGAATTAGTCGAGTTCGCGCCCACCACTCAAATGTTCACAACCCCCAAAGAAGAATTAACCGAGGCATATATTACGGGCAGAATGGGATAAGTAGTTAGGTAGTTTAGTGGTTCGGTAGTTTGATAGTTTGATAGTTACTGTATTAAATCAAAACGAGTGGACAAAGACTCGCCTTATCCACTCGTTTTACGTTTCACGCATTACGTGTTACTTCTTCTGGCCTTTCCAAAACTCATCATCACTGGATTTGATCTCGGCAAATTCGCCTGTGGCAATGAATATTGTCCGCTCGCAGATGTTCGTGACGCGGTCCGCGAGGCGCTCCAGGTTATGAGCCACCCATAGCAACCAGTTTGCACGCTCGATCGATTTGGGGTCCTGAATGATGAACATCATCAACTCGTGATAGATCTGGTTGTAGAGCGCATCCACTTGATCATCTTCCACGGGAATGGCCTTCGCAGTTTCCACATCTTCGTTAATAAAGGCGGATAACGCACGATGGAGCATGTCCGTGCCAATCTGTGCCATGCGCGGGATGTCGATCAGCGGCTTGAGCAAGGGTTCCTCGCCCATGCGGATGTTGATGTTCGCGATACCTTTTGCGTAATCGCCCATGCGCTCCAACTCGGAGATGATCTCCATGCAAGAAGCCAGCAGACGCAAGTCATGTGCCATGGGCTGCTGTGTGGCGATCAGGATCATCAACTGATTCTCGATCGCGAATCGCTTTTTGTTGATCTCTTTATCTTCGGCAATAATCTTCTCGGCGCCCTTGATATCGCGTTTCTTTAACACTTCCACCGAGGCAATGATGGCATGTTCCACCATTGAGCCAAGCAGAAGCACTTCATCTTTTACCTGTTGTATCTCATGTTCAAATGTTTTACGGATCATAAGGCCTCTTTTCAAAACGACTTCCGGAGTCTGATTGTACTATTTTTTTGGTGTAATGCCTTGTTGGGTCAGCCAAAAGCGCAGGCGCTGCTCAATTTGGTCGCGCACGCGTCGGGTGGGGTCGAGGCGGGTTGCTTCGTCAAATTTTGCGGGGTCATCGAAGGGCCAGTGTTCGTGAGTCCCCATATTGAGAAAAACGGCAGGGCAGTTCTCCTCGGCATCCGCACAGACAGTGATGACATGCGCGAAGACAGCCTTGCCAAGATACTCCATCACGGATTTTGACCACTGACTTGAAATATCAATGCCCACTTCGCGCATCACCTGCTGGACCTCGGGCAGGATCCTGCCCTTCGGCTCTATGCCTGCGCTGAAAACTTCAAATTCATCCCCTGCCAATGTGCGCAGAAATCCTTCTGCCATCTGGCTGCGAGCCGAGTTGCCGGTGCATAGGAAAATTACTTTTGGTTTGTTCATCTTGGTTCCTTTTTCGTCCTGAGCGGAGCCGCGCGCAATTTTGCGGCGTAGTCGAAGGACATGCGCTTCGACTACATAAGCGCGAAGAGCACGCCCTCATTCCGCTCGGCGCGAATTACCCAAACCTTCCCGTTACATAATCTTCGGTGCGTTTGTCTTTCGGGTTGGTAAATATCTTTCTGGTCTCGTCAAATTCGATCACGCCGCCTGAGCGGTTATCGTCGATCATCATCATGGCCGTGAAATCGGAAACGCGCGCGGCCTGTTGCATGTTATGTGTGACGATGATGATCGTGTAGTTCTTCTTCAACTCCTGCATCAGTTCTTCGATGCGCAGCGTGGAGATCGGGTCAAGCGCCGAGGCGGGTTCATCCATCAGGATGATATCAGGTTGGATGGCGATGGTGCGCGCAATGCACAGGCGCTGCTGCTGCCCGCCCGAGAGTTCATAGGCGCTCTTTCTGAGTTTATCCTTCACTTCATTCCAAAGCGCCGCACTGCGCAGGGATTGCTCCACAAGTTCATCCATATTGGCTTTGTAGCCATTGATGCGCGCACCCCAGGCAATGTTTTCATAGATAGACTTGGGGAAGGGATTTGGCTTTTGAAAAACCATGCCGATCTTGCGGCGTACTTCCACGGGGTCAACTTCCTTGCTGTAGAGGTTTTGTCCATGCAAAAGGATTTCGCCGCTGACGTAGCTATTTGGCACGAATTCATTCATGCGGTTGAAAGCCCTCAACAAGGTGGACTTGCCGCATCCCGATGGGCCGATGATGGCGGTGATCTTTTGTTTTTCGATCTTTATGTTCACTTCGCTGACTGCAGCGAAACTGCCATAAAAGATGAAGAGGTTTTTTGTTTCGATTGCGTATTCTGATGTTTGAATATTTTGCATTTCTACACTTCCATTTTTATCCACAGATTTCGCAGATTATGCAGATAAAAAATCTGCCCGATCTGCGTAATCTGTGGATGTCTTAGTACTTCCTCTGAAAACGATTACGGAGCAGGATGGCTGCTGCATTCAAGGTGAGCAACAGGACGAGCAGGACAACGATGGCCCCCGCAGCGATGGCATGAAATTCAGATTGTGCGCGGGTTGTCCATTGATAGATCTGGATTGGCAGGGCAGTGAACTTGGAGAACGGTCCGCTGGGGTCTACACTGATAAAGGTAGATGCGCCCACCACAATAAGCGGCGCAGTTTCACCTAAAGCGCGGGAAAGAGCCAGAATGCTGCCTGTGAGAATGCCTGCAATCGAGTTTGGCAAAACGTGATACCAGACCGTCTGCCATTTTGTTGCACCTACACCGTACGCGGCCTGGCGCAAAGAATCAGGCACGGCTTTGATGGCCTCTTGCGCGTTGATAATGATCAGCGGCAGAACCAGCACACCCATGGTTAACCCAGCGGAGAGGATCGTGCGTCCGTTTGAATCAGTGACGCCGAACATGCTTCCGCTGGTGAGTGGCTCCAATGCGCGGACGAAGATCGCCAACCCCAACATGCCATACACAATGCTTGGCACACCCGCCAGGTTATTGATATTCATTTGAATGATGCGCGTGAACCAGTTCAACGGCGCATATTCCTGCAAGTAGATGGCCGCGCCTGTACCGATTGGCAGGGCGAAGAGAAGCGCGATTCCCACCAGCCATAATGAGCCTAATATAGCGGTGCGGACTCCAGCAAACTCCGCTTTGGATGACATGGGCGTGACCAGGAATTGCGGTGTAAGCCAGGAACGAAATTCCAAATTTGCATCTGGGTATTTCCGCGCAACTTCTGCGCGGATCTCTGCCCTGCGGATGATTGACTCTGTCATGCGCCAGGTTTGTTTGACATCGATCTGAACCAGGCGTTCGAGGAATAATGTATATAGATCCGCCTGCGAGCGGGTTTCCATGGCCTGCTCATTATCTAATTTTTTGAACGCACCAGATGAAAGGTTTTTCTTTAGTATGACGAGCAATTCATCCTTTTCCAAATCCGATAGGGGCGTGGAAGTGAAAGTTGTGGGGTCTTTTTTGTATTCAAATGCAATATAGCCAAAGGCCCCATCGATCACGTTATAGAGCAGAGCTGTCAGGCTGATAATGGCGATCAATAAACCCGAAAAGAACAACACCTGCCAAATGGATGCAATGCCATAGCGGTTCTTCAATGCGAAACGGAAGGAGTTGCCTTCAGGGTAATGCTTATGATTCAAGTTCATTCGTATCTCTCCCTGAATCTGCTCACGATCTGCTGGCTGATTAGGTTCAGCACCAATGTCACTAGGAACAGCATCAATGCAATCGCGAAGAGACTGGTGTAATCAATCGTGTTATAGGAAAGGTCACCGCCGCTGATGCGTGCGATATGTCCCGTCATCGTTTCAGCTGCCTCAAACGGATTGAAGGTGAAATTAGGCCCCGCACCCGCTGCCACTGCGACGATCATGGTTTCGCCAACGGCGCGGGAGATGCCGATGATGAGCGCCGCGCCAATGCCTGACAAAGCCGCGGGCAACACGACCTGGATACTCGTCTCAAATTTGGTTGCACCCATAGCGTAGGCTGCTTCCCGCAATGAACGCGGCACGGCACTCAGCGCATCCTCGCTCATGGAGGAGATGAGCGGCAGGATCATAATTCCCATCACGATGCCCGCAGAGGCCATGTTGTAGACTTGCACCACATCCCCAAATATTTTTTGTAAAATCGGGGTCATGAAGAGTAAGGCAAAGTAGCCATACACAACAGTTGGGATGCCTGCGAGAATTTCGAGAATGGGTTTTAACGCTGATCGTGCCCGGGGGGAGGCATATTCACTTAGAAACAGAGCAGATGCAAGCCCAAGAGGAAGCGAGATTAGCATCGCGATGAAACTAGTGATGAGGGTTGAAGTCACAAGTGACCAAATCCCGAATTGACCGATGCCAGGCTGCCAGCGCGTGGTTCCGAAGAATTTTGCAAAAGTCACATCGGGGTCGCCAAAGAAAAGCCAGGCTTCCTTGCCGAGTTCGTAAACAATCGCAACGGTGGTAAAGATGGACAAAATCCCCGCTATGAAAAGCAGGGCCTGGATCACATCTTCGCCGATGCGCGGTTTTTTACGCAGGTCGAAATTTTTGAATTGATGATTTTTCAATTCCTACATCCTTTCATCCTGAAGGCGGATGGAATGTGTTTTACAGCGTAAATGGGCTGGCCTCTGAAAATGAGGCCAGCCCTCTTTCATTTTGTTGATCGATTAGTTACCGGTGGCTGTCATCCAGGCATCCATTGCGCCTTGGAGATCAGCTTCAGGAGCGGGGAAGTAACCCACATCCACGATATTGTCGTTGACGTTGCTCAGATAGAAGTAGATGAACGCGGCCACCTGGGGTTTCTCAGCCATAATCGTTGCATCGGAGTAGATAAAGAGCGGACGAGCGAGCGGGTAGGTCCCATCGTCCACGGTGGTCTGGCTTGGTTCCACATCGTCAATCGCTACGGCTTTCAAGGCACCTTGATTCTCGTTGTAATATGCGAAGCCGAAGTAACCGATGGCATAGGGACTGCCTTCTACGCCTTGAACGAGGACGTTGTCATCTTCGGAGAACTGCGCGCCTTCGAGGGCGAGCAGGGCCTCTTCGGCAGCGGCGAGATCTGCCTTGCCATCAGCTCCAAGGGTTACAGAGCCGACCACAGATTCGATGAAGTAATCGAATGTGCCGCTGTCTGCGCCGGGGCTATAGATGCCAATGGCTTCGGCAGGGTAGGAGGGATCAACCTGGTCCCAGGTGGTGATCTCACCCTTGAAGATCTGGCCGAGCTGTTCTTTGCTGATGGATGTGAGGAAATCATTTTCAGCACTTACAACTACAGCGAGGGCATCTGTGCCAACGCGGAATTCAATCGGCTCGCGGCCAATGGCGGCACAGGCTTCCTTCTCGCTATCCTTGATAGCGCGGGAG
Organism: Candidatus Villigracilis sp.; assembly: GCF_057083605.1. NCBI lineage: Bacteria > Bacillati > Chloroflexota > Anaerolineae > Anaerolineales > Candidatus Villigracilaceae > Candidatus Villigracilis > Candidatus Villigracilis sp. The sequence goes on from NZ_JBXMTI010000079.1 coordinate 24,242, forward strand.
GCATTTGCGACATCAGATTCGCCAGCGACACAGAAGCGTTCAAAACCAGCGCCTGAACCGATGCTATCCACGGTGATATTGCCGGTATAGCCTTCCTGTTGGAAGAGTTCGGCCATCCGCTCTGAAAGCGGGAATACGGTGGATGAACCAGCGGTGATGACGTCACCAGAAACGGCGTCTGGGGCATACATTGCCATCGGGTCTTCAGCGGGGGCCTCAGTGGCTGCAGCAGGAACTTCGGTGGCTGTAGGTTCAGCAACTGGTGTTTCGGTGGCGGGTGCACCGCAAGCCGCGAGCAAAAGGCTCATGGCTGTCATTACAAACATTAACGAACGAACAATTTTGGGCATTTCTCTATTTCTCCTTGTTATGTTTTTACGTTGTGATGGTATCAGTCGGGTCTTAAGGTCAAGGGAAGGATTGGTTAACGTCTTGTTAAATATTCTGCTCGTCATTGCGAGCCGCCGCTCTTGAACTTCGGCGGCGAAGCAATCTCTTACATAACGGATGAGATTGCTTCGGGTCGAAAGGCACCACCCTCGCAATGACGGGTAAAATATCCTCATGAACAAAACTCCCTTTTCCCTCGCTCCTGAATATCGTGACTATGTGTGGGGAGGAGCGAAACTCCGCCCTGAGATTGTTCCAACCGCCGAGGCGTGGATCATCTATGCCGGCAACCGCGTCGCTTCTGGACCTTATGCTGGGCGCCTCCTTTCGGAATTGGCAGAAGACTTCGGGACAGATTTGCTCGGCTCCCGCGCCATGGCGCAGACCGGGAAGCGATTTCCTGTCTTAGTCAAGATTCTGGATTGCGCTCAATGGCTGTCATTACAAGTCCACCCGAATGATGAGCAGGCGAAAAAACTGGAAGGGGAGGCAGCCTTCGGCAAGACCGAGGCCTGGCATATATTGGAGGCAGAGCCCAATGCCAAGTTGATCGCAGGCATGAAACCAAATATCACAGCTGAGATATTGGCTGATTCAATTAAGAACGGAAAAATTTTAGATACTGTTCAATCGATTGAAGTGAAAGATGGAGATACATTGTTCATAAGCCCAGGCATGATCCATGCGCTGGGGCCTGGGTTGCTAATTTATGAAATTCAACAGACATCGGATGTCACTTATCGAGTCTATGATTGGGGGCGGCCCGAAACAGAGACTCGCAAACTGCATATCGATAAGGCATTGGCAGTGTCAAACCCAAAGGCAAGCACCTCTGTTTTGCAAATGCCGCAAGTCAACGATGGCGAGGTCAAGACTCTGACTCAATGCGATTATTTCAAATTGGAAATGATTTTTGCTGAAAAGAAAACCATCGCGCTGGATACGTTGGCAGAATCCTTTCACGGGTTGACCGTGATCGAAGGACAGATTCAGGTATCGGCGGAGGGGGAGGCGTTTGTCCTCAATAAATTTGAAACGCTTTTAATTCCCGCAATTTGTGGCGCGTATCAAATCAGGCCTTTGAAAAAGAGTCATGTGTTAAAGGCGAGTGTGTAACTCTTAGTCATCCGTCATTGCGAGGGCGCACTTGTTCTTAGCCCGAAGCAATCTCCTGATCATGTTGGAGATTGCTTCGGGCTACGCCCTCCTCGCAATGACGATAAAATTTATTCTTCCTGCCACTTCCAGGTGCTCACATCGGATAAGGCGCGATAGGCAGTGAGATCAAGCTGTAGCGGGGTGACAGAAATGTAGCCTTCAGATAATACACCGACATCCGTTCCAGATTCAGGCACGCCCGTGGGGGCGTCGCCGCCGATCCAATAATAGGGACGATTGCGCGGGTCGATGCGCTCATCCAGGCGGCTGTGATAAACGCGCAATCCCTGGCGGGTGACTCGAAACCCTTTGATCTCGCTTTGTTCCAAAAAGGGGATATTAACATTTAACAAAGTGTCAGGTGGAAGACCGTGCGCGATAACGTTTCTTACGGTAATGCCTGCGGCTTGCGCGGCGGGTCCAAAATTAATTTGACCGATGAATCCTTCGGGGACTTCCAGTGAAACAGCCACGCCCGGAACCCCTGCGATCACTGCTTCCATTGCGGCGGTGACGGTTCCCGAATAAGTGACATCATGCCCCAGATTCGCGCCTACATTAATCCCCGATACAACCAGATCGAATTTCTCTTTGAAATATCCAAGCGTGGCAAGCGCCACACAATCTGAAGGTGCGCCGTCACTGGCAAAGGCTGGTGTGCCATCTTCGAGACGGAACTCACGCACACGCAGCGCGCGGTCCAATGTTTTGACATGTCCGCTGCCAGACCAGTTTCTGTCCGGCGCCAGGATGGTGACGTTGCCGAACTTTTTCATTTCCTGCGTGAGAGCCAGCAGACCTGGCGCGAGCACGCCGTCGTCATTTGTAACTAAAATTTGTTTTGTCATTTATTTGATTTCCTCATTATTCAGTCCCTCAATTTTATCCTAACCTCTTGCATAAGTATCTGTAGGTTGCCACCATACTCCCGTTGTGTCATGCTGAGGGGCGTTCTTCCCTACACCACCGTAGGACGGTGTGCCCCGAAGCATCTCTGACACCATGAACGGAGACCCTTCAGTCGCGGAAAACACGCTCCTTCACATCGTCCCGATGTCCTTCGGGAGGGTGACACGTTTCTTCTTATTCCAAGGTAGCAACTTAGGTTAGGTATCTGTAGGAGGTTTGTAACCCGCCAAAACTCAGATCTCAAAGGAGCGTCAGGCTGAAAGCCTGACCTACATGCTTTTATTCGCGCCATTTGTACATTCGTGTAATTCGCATTAAGCTTTTCCCGACTTTGCAAAAGCTGTGGCGCGGGCATTTCCAGTCATGCGCACCAAGGCGCTTTCAACATAACGATAACCCCAATTGCTGATCACGCGGAAGGCGCTCCATTCATTTTGTTTTCTAACTTTGGTTGTCCGATCTTTCAAGGCTTTTAGCAAATCCATTGCAGTGCGGCCTTCAAATTCCGTTGCGCCGAAGCCGATGGTGTCCAGCACATGCGCATCACTGTTTCCTGTTTGGGCAATATTCAATCTGTTTGCAAAGATGCGCGCGTAGTGATTGCTGACACGGTCAATCGAAGTTCCATTATATGCTTCGATGCCGATCAAGGTCTCCGCCACTTTGGGGTTACGCAATGCTTTTAAGATGCATCGAAAACTCAGGCTCGTCATGCCCATTCCGCCCGCCATGGGATGCGGCGCAATGCAGACGCCGCCAAGCTCACGAACTTTCAGAACAGTATCTATTAATGACAACCCCGCGTCCACTTTTTCGGTGATGAATAAAGCTAGCAGGTCGCCATCGGCGGTGGTGATCTCAACTCCTGGGATTACCTCCACACCATAATGAGGCGCGATCTTTACGGCTTCCAATGCGCCGCCAATTTCATCGTGGTCGGTGATCGCGATCACGTCCAGGCCAATTTCCCGCGCGCGTCGTAAAACAGCAGGGACAGTGGCCGTACCGTCATAACTGTAGATTGTGTGCAAGTGTAAATCTGCAAGTCCCATTCAAACTCCATTTCTTGATGATTAGACAAAACATCCGCAAAAAAGTTTCAACCTGCGAACGTATATTTTTTATTTCTCTGAGTGTAATCAATCGTTATTAAGAACATATCAATAGGATGTGATAATCTTGTTAACGTCAATAATGGATAAGGGAATGTGTCATGTTAAGCGCCGCTTTTCAGGCGCGAAGTATCTCGTGACTTACTTTCGAGACCCTTCAGTCGCTGAAGACCGCTCCTTCAGGGTGACACAAAGAAAATCCACCCGCCTGAGAGGGCGGGTGGAAAATAAAGGAGGAGGAGAAAGATAAGTTACGCGCGGCTTTGCTTTTGCAAAAACTCACGACGCTTGCGAGTTGCGTCTATGGTGAAGACGGTCAGCAAAGAGAGAACCAATGTAGAAGCTAAAGTTTCCATACGCAGATGATACATCAATGTTTGCATTCCGCACTTAAGAACCAGTTAACATCTGGTAAACAGTTATGCAAAGTAGAAATAGCTCAGGGCGTAGTTGGAATTTCAAAATAAAACGCACTGCCGTGCCCCTCTTCACTCTCTGCCCAAATTTTTCCGCCATGTGCTTCCACGATATGCTTTGAGATCGAAAGCCCAAGCCCCGTTCCTGAACCTGTGCGGGATCGATCCACGCGATAAAAGCGTTCAAAGATACGGGATAAACTCTCCGCTGGGATTCCGACTCCCGTATCCCGCACAGCGCATCTTACCCCGCCGTTTACTTCTTCTGCTCCGAGGATTATTTCTCCACCTGGCTTTGTGAACTTGACCGCATTGTGAATCAGATTCACAAGCACCTGCTCCAAACGCGCTTTGTCCGCGCGGACATGCGGCAGGCCCTCCTCACATACAACGGACAACTTTAATCCTGCCCGTTCGGCTTGCAATTTCATTCGGTCAGCGGCAGAAATAAGTAATTGCTTTGGAGATACAGGCGCAAGCACAAGTTCCACCTGCCCCGACTCGATGCGTGAAAGGTCGAGCAACTCCTGCGCCATTTGGGTGAGCGCGTCTACTTCAGTGGAGATTCGGCCCAGGAAACGCGGACCAGCTTCAGGGTCCAATAGAGCGCCGTTTTGTAATGTCTCGGTTAAAGCTTTGAGTGATGCGAGAGGAGTCCGCAGTTCATGTGACACATTTGAGATAAAGTCACGCCGCACGGTTTCGAGTTTACGCACGCGGGTTAGATCCTGCACGAGCAAAAGACTGCCGCCTTCATGTGTATCAGGGATGACGAACAATTGCAAAAAATGACGCCGCGCTGGCAATTCAACAGATTCGCTTTGCATCTCGCGGGTTTGTTGACAGCGCCGCCAAGCCTCAATCAACTGATGATTACGCATCACTTCAGCAACACTATGGTTGATAGGGTCGTTCATATCGAATAGTTTGCGGGCCGCAGGGTTCGCAAATTGAACCTGCCCGCTTTCATCTGCGATCAGCACACCATCGGTCAATTGCTCAAGCACAGTGGCGAGACGGGCGTTTTGAGAGTCGAGAGTTGAAAGCTGGAGGTCAAAGGTCGTTTTGAGTGAGACAATTGCGTTTGATAAATTCTCAAGACCTTTTAAATCAGTAGGGAGATTCTTCGGTTGACTGCGAATGAGACTCGCATAATCATTCATACGTCTCTTTACATCATAATATCGCCACGCAAACCAGGAAGCGATGACAATAAAAATAATGCTCAGCGACCAAAGAAATGAATTCATTATGACTTTCGACGTTTGACCTTTGACTTAGTGCTCAGCCTTCAAACCGATACCCGCCACCCCTCACCGTCACAATGCGGACTGGGTTGGCAGCGTCTTTTTCTATTTTTTGGCGAAGCCATCTTATATGAACATCCACCGTGCGGCTGTCACCGATAAAATCCCAGCCCCAGACTCTTTCCAGCACAAATTCACGTGAAAGCATTTGTCCCTTGTGTTCAGCGAAGAACAGGAGTAATTCGTATTCTTTGGGTTTGAGTTGGATGGGCTCGTTGTTAAGTATCACTTCACGGCGCGTGAGGTTGATGGTGAGATTGCCAAAATTTAGAGTCTCATGCTTCATTTCTGAAACGTTGTTTTGCCCCATTTCCTCACGCAGCATACGCGTGCGCCTGAGTTGTGCCTTCACCCGCGCCAGTAACTCGCGCATCGAAAAAGGTTTGGTCAAATAATCATCTGCGCCCACTTCAAGGCCAACGACGCGGTTAATTTCATCGTCACGTGCGGTCAGCATGAGAATGGCGGTGGTCATCTCCTTGCGAAGGATGCGCGCCACTTCAAAGCCATCCATTTCAGGGAGCATGATATCCAGCACGATCAGGTCAGGCTTCATCCTTCGAGCGGATTCCAATGCAGAGCGCCCATCTCCAACAGCCTCAACGGCATAGCCTTCTTTTTTCAGGCTATATGCGAGAGTCTCTTGCAGGGAGAGTTCATCTTCAACGATCAATATTGATTCAGTCATTGGTTGTGAATATACCACTAAAGAAATTTAACTCTGTTAAGGGTATGTTAATGGCAAATTGGTTGCAAACGTTATTCCATTGTAATGTCTCATCGCGTAAACACGAGTAAAATATTCTTCATTACCAACATCAGAGAACCTATGACAGAATATCATTACAAATGGACCTGGGATCTAACCGCCTCCCCCGAGGCGCTCTGGCCGCTTGTTTCGGATACGAACCGCTTCAATCGTGATACTGGCCTGCCGCCCATGCAATTGCTCGGCATAACCAATGGCGTAAGGCGAGTGAAGTTCAAAGTGCCAATCATCCAGGTTGAATGGGAAGAGGAACCTTTCGAGTGGACCTATCCCTATCGCTTCGGGATTTTGCGCCGCTTCCGAAAAGGTCCGCTGGCAGAAATGCGCGTAGATTGCAAACTTGAACGGCTCGTTCCCTCAGGCACACGCATTGTTTATGATGTATGGGTAAAACCTAAAAATATTTTGGGGGAGATTGCCATTCCGCTCGCGATAGGTATTGTCAGCGAGAAGAGATTTGGTAATGCCTTCAGGCTTTATGACCGCATCGCTTCACACGGCGGCTCGGTCTTGATCGTCTCAAAGGGTAGGAACCTCTCCTCGACTGGACACGCCAAGTTCAAGCTGCTGAGCGAGCGGTTAAAGTCTCAGGGTGTGAAAGAGGATGTGCTTGAACATCTTTATGAATTCCTTCACCGCGCAGATGATCTTTCCATTCAGCGCATGAGACCTTACGCACTGGCAGATGGATGGAGCTTGCCGCACCGTGATGTGTTGGAAGCATTCTTACGCGCCACACGAATCGGCATGACGGATCTCTATTGGGATTTGCTTTGCCCTGAATGTCGCGGCGTAGCGGAAGATTATGCGCGGCTGGGTGACGTTCATGCGACGGCGCATTGCAAAACCTGTCAGATCGATTTCAATGCGAATTTTGACCACAACGTTGAAGTGATCTTCCGTCCCAACCCATCTGTGCGCGCAGTGGATGCCGCAGTGGAATTTTGTGTGGGCAGTCCGCAGAGGCAGCCGCATATCATATTTTCATTGATCGTCCCGCCGCACGAAGAACTGCCACTATCTACCATGCTTCAGGAGGGACGATATGTATTGCGTGCTTCAGAATTGCCGGGGTCACAATTATTGCTGGCCACAAAAAACGGGCCTGATAAACTTGACCTGCGCGCAATGAATGGCGGCTGGCCTCAAGGCATCGTGCAATTGGGGCTTGAGCCGTATATCCGTTTGATCAACGAAACCGATCAAGCCCAGACCTTTGAACTGGAGCGAACAGCCTGGTCTGATCAGGCCGCTACGGCAGCCGATGTAACCACCTTGCAGGTATTCCGTGACCTGTTTTCAAGCGAAGTGCTGCGGCCCGGTGAAGAAATATCCGTGGGCTCAACCACGCTGATGTTCACAGATTTACGTAATTCCACCAAGTTATATCGTGAGATCGGCGACGCGCCAGCTTTCGGACGTGTGCGTGAACACTTTGAAATATTGGAGCGATCCATTGCCGCAGAAGGTGGTTCCATCGTTAAGACCATGGGCGATTCAATTATGGCGGCGTTCCGCAGCCCTGTGTCCGCAGTGCGGGCGATTTGGAGTGTGCAGAAGCAATTGTCGGTGCGGGGTGAGCCGCCCCTGTCCATCAAGGCAGGCATTCATCATGGCCCATGCATCGTCGTCAACTTGAATGAGCGGTTGGATTACTTTGGTTCCACTGTCAACATTGCAGCGCGCCTGCCGCATTTTTCGGTGGGTGGTGAAGTGATTTTCTCCGAGCCCATTCGCAATGACCCTGAAGTGGTGGAGTTTTTGGAAAAGAACGCATCTCCGAATTCACTGATCCGCTTTCAATCTGAAATTCGTGGATACGATCAGTCGATGGATTTGTGGAGAGTTAAGATGTAAACCACAACCGTCAGAGTTGCAACTCTGACGGTTGTGGTCATTGATTATTATGTGACCTTGTCAAATATCACACTTTTAATCGTGTCACCCTGAGCGACAGCGAAGGGTCTCTCCTCTTGAAAGCATAGACTCTTCGTTCGCAAAGGGCGCTCTCTCAGAGTGACACAGTATCTTGATTATGCAGGTTTATTTGGCTTGCGAGTGAACAGCTTCCAAAGCAACCAGACCAGGAATGCAGGCGGGGCAAGGATAGGGATAACCACCACAAAGATCCAGATGAGGAAATCTACAATACCTTGATATGCACGGATGACAGTTTCCTTTGCATCCTCAAAGGTTTCGCCGGGAGTCCAGGGTTTCGGTTCCGGGGTGGGGGTGGGCAGAATTTCAGGCAGTTCAGGTTCAAAATTGATCGTGATCGTGGAATAGGATGAGCGATCATCCAGATAATTCATGCGTCCCTTGATCTCCTCGATCTGGCGTTCGATCTCGGTCAACTCCGCATTGATGCGCAAAGCTTCGTCCACTGAGGTGGCACTATCAAGAAAGGATTTGATGCGTTCACGTGTGGCTTCAAGGTTGGTGAGTTGTGATTGCAAATCCACAAATTGGTCGGTCACATCTTCGCCTGAGGCGGTCTCATCCAATACTTGAACCGCGAGTCCACGCAAGCGGCTGAGAGTCCGCTCAAATTGCTGGACCGGCACGCCAATCGTGATGGTGGCATATTTATAATTCTCGCCATCATAATAAGCCTGATACCACACCCGGGAGCTAATGATATATCCGCCCGCATCGCCAACAACTTGCGTGACGCGGTCGACGGCATTGTCTGTGCTTTCAACCAGCAACTTGATCTCAGCACTTTTGATGATCATATGCGTGGTGGATGCTACAAGAGCCTCTTCCCCGATGTTATACACGGGCCCTACGGCCAAAGCAGAGGAAGGCTCGACATCCTGTTTGGCAACATCCGCGCCTGATGCACCTTCCGCCAATGGTTCTTCAGCTGCCAGGGGGGCCTCAGCTTCGATTGCATAACGCTCTACAGAAGCCTCGGTAGCTGGCGCAGCTCCACCACATGCACTCAGTAATAGCCCACCTAACAAAACGAACAAAGCAAGTATGTTGACGTGTGATTTCATTTCATCCTCCAATACAATAGAATTTAGGCGTTATGAACTAGACGAAGGATGATATGGAATGTTCCCCCAAAATGGATTGCTCAAGCTTTTGCGCTTCTTTTTCGGACTTTGAGCTGGTTGCTGCTGCGAGATATATTTCCTCCCTTTACACTTTTCTCATCTCCTTGCCTTTATTTCTTTTCCTCCAAAATGATAACGGGTTCGGCCTTCCAGCCTTCCTGGTGAGATCGAAGGACCAATTCCACCAGCTCACGCGGCAGAACGTTTTTCTTCAACGCATCTTCAAGCGGCATCCAGAGTGGAAGATATGTCCCATAAACGGGATCATAATCTCCGTATTCCTCACCTGTGCCAGTGCCAAACTCCCCGCTAAGTTTTTCTGCTAAAAAATAATACTGTGTGTTTTCGTTAAAAAACACTTCGGCTACTTTTTGTTTTATGGTGACGATGATCCCCAACTCTTCCTCAGCCTCGCGGATTGCGGTCTGCTCCGGGCTTTCCCCCTCGTCGATACCGCCGCCTGGAAAGATAAAGTAATGCAGGCCCGCGCGGTGACGTTCGATCAACGCCAGTTTGTTATCTTCGATTAGGATGATGCCAGAGCGGTTTCTCATGTGAGGATTACACGTGTCTTATCTATATCATCATGGATTTGCTCGACCAGGGCTTCGACGGAAGTAAATTTCAATTCGTCACGCAGGCGCGCCACGAACTCGAGTTTCACTTCCTCGCCATAAATATCGCGGTCAAAATCAAGTAGGTAGGGTTCGATACTTTGGATTTTCTTATCAGGTGTGAAGGTGGGGTTAAAACCAACGTTGGTGGCTGCCATGAGTCTTTCATCGCCAACGGTTGCCCAGCAGGCATAAATCCCATTGGCAGGGATGACCTTTTGCTTCGGGTAATCTATATTTGCAGTGGGGATGTTGATCCTGCGTCCGCGGCCATCGCCATGGATGACAGGGCCGCTTAAGTGATAAGGATAGCCGAGAAGTTTTGCCGCTTCTTCCACATTGCCTGTGGAAACAAGTTTGCGTATCTCTGTGGATGAGATCACACCACTTTCATCGCTTAGGGCGCTGATGACTTCAACTGCGTAATCTAATTCCCTGCCTAATTCGGTGAGGCGGGCGGCATTGCCTTCTCGTCCCTTTCCCAATGCAAAGTCATAGCCGATCAGCAGGTGGGTGAGGCCGAGAGTCGCCTTCAGACGAGACATATATTCATGGGCAGTGGCAGTTGACAGGTCCCGTGTGAAGCGTTGGGTGATGACCACATCCACACCAAGCGTCGCGAGCAAATCCGCGCGTTCATCGGGTGTGGTCAAACATCGAATCTCCTTGCCGGTAAGTACGTTGGCAGGGTGCGGATCAAAGGTGAGGACAACGGCTGGCAGGTTATTTGCATGTGCGCCGCTGACAAGCTTGTGGATGATCTCGCGATGCCCGCGATGGACGCCGTCAAAGACTCCGATGGTGAGCCATGAATTTTTCAGGGATGCCGCTTCGAGGGAATGATAATGTTGCATAGTATAAAAAAGCCGCCATGTTATGGCGGCGTAATGTCATTGCGAGGGCGTTAGCCCGAAGCAATCTCCCTTCATGTTATAGGAGATTGCTTCGTCGGGGAAATCACCCTCCTCGCAATGACGTGATATTTAATCTGATGTGAAGAAGACCTTCTTAGGCTGCCATTCGGGTGTGCCGTCTTCGCCTGTGATGAGTTCCATCAAAGCAACAAGTTCACCTTGTGTGCTTACACCACGCACCTTGGTCTCTTTGGGTTCACCAACTGCTTTTACACGATGACCGTGACGCACACCTTCCACTTCATCGGGGTTGAGTTCTATGGCAGGCCAGTCACCCAGCGCTTCGGCGGCAGGGATGAGATATTGATACCAGTTGCCTGCGGTGAAGGCTTCCTGCAATTTCCTCAGCGGCACGGAATCGCGCAATGAGAACCTTCCGCTTTTGGTGCGGCGTAAGCCCACGAGATAGGCACCACAACCGAGTTTTACGCCGAGGTCATTTGCAAGCGAGCGGACGTATGTGCCAGAGGAGCAATGAACATCGATCACTACTTCTGGCGGAGTCCATTCCAGCACTTCAAGATGATGCACGGTGATGGTGCGCGGGGCAAGGTCTACTTCTTCACCTTTGCGCGCCATTTCGTAAGCCTTCCGTCCCTGCACTTTGACGGCAGAGTAGGGTGGGGGAGTCTGTTCAATTTCACCGATAAATGATTTGAGCGCTTCTTCAAATTGAGCCTCGGTGACGGTGAGCGGGTCCTTCGATAAAGTGACCTGGCCTTCCGCGTCGAATGTATCGGTGGAACCGCCCAGGCGGATGATGGCCTGGTAGCGTTTATCTGAAGCTGAGACGTATTCGCTTAGACGTACTGCGGGGCCAACAAGGATAACGAGTACCCCGGACGCGCGTGGATCGAGAGTGCCTGTATGACCTGCGCGGCGTAACCCTGTACCGTTTCTAATAACTTGAACAACATCATGAGACGTCATCCCGACAGGCTTATCCACGACCAGTGCGCCAGAAATAGCATTCTTTATATCTTGGCTGTTCATGTTTTTATCTTCCTCCTTAATGGTTTTTTCCATACTAATTATGACATATTTATCCGAATTTTCAACAGGTGTCATCCGTACATGAGTACTATTCTTGGTTCTTTTTTCTTTACAGATTCAATAATTCGCGGGTTTTCATTAGGACTTCCTTTTGGACTTCGCTTAAACTTCCCTCGATGTCTGCTCCTGCGGCGGCGGCATGGCCCCCGCCTTTAAAGTGTTTTGCAACTGGTGAAACATCCACGCCTGGCTCCAGTGAGCGCCAGGAAATCTTTACATGATTATCACTTTGTTCGACGAAAACCATTCCGACCTTGTTCCCGTCTATGGAAGAGATCAGGTTGATCAGGTCTGCGTCGTCATTTCCACTATATCCCGATGACTTGCGGTCTGCGAGGGTGAGAGTTCCCCAGACAATTCCATGCTTGCTCTCAAGGTTTGAGAGCCCTGCGCCCCAATATTTTGCAGCGTGATAGGTTTTTCTAATAAGGGCACGCATATAGATCTCAGGCATATCTACACCGGCTTCCATCAATGTGGCGGCTTGCCTCAGCGATTCGGGTGTGGTGTTGGCTGTGCGGAAGCCAAGTGTATCTGTGATGATGCCAGTTAATAATGCGGCTGCAATGGGTTTGGTCATCTTTAATCCCCATTCTGGCATGTGGTTGGTGAGAATTGCAGCTGTGGCAACTTCGTCCGCCTCGATCAGGTTTAATTTTCCAAATTTTTCATTGGTAACATGATGATCCACATTAATATCAGGCTGGCCGAAATTTTCGAACACTTTCCCCAGGCGTTTGAAGTCGGCGCAGTCTACTGCTATGAAAGTGTCGTGATCTTCCTTAGGCTCTTTCTGAATGAGGTTGCTGCCTTCGAGATATTTGAAGGAGGATGGAACACCATCTGCGAGGATCATTTGCACAGATTTGCCTCCATCACGCAGGGCCAGGCCCAGTGCAAGTAAGGACCCGATTGCATCCCCGTCTGGTCGAACATGCGAAGCAATGACGATCTTGTTCGCGTTTGCTAATCTATCTTTTATCTCCCCTGTGAGCTGGTTATCCACTATTTCTTGTCCTCCAAAAATTTGCATGTCGTTGCGGTAGCGATGTTTTTTCGCCCTTGCAACGATATAATCTATTTCTTTTCTCTTATCTCTGTCAATATCTTTTCAATATGGTCTGCATGTTCGGGGGTTGGGTCCCAATGGAAGCGCAACCTTGGAAATGCGCGCACCTCTACTCTTGAAGCTAGGGCCCGCCTGATAAAACCAGAAGCAGATTCAAGTCCCGCGAGAACGTCAGGGGCGCGTGAAGCACCCTCCACTGCTGACACGTAGACATCCGCAAAGGCGAGTTCCCTGTCTATCTTTACGTCCGTAACAAAAATTTGTTTTAGGCGCGGGTCGCTTATCTCGCGGATGAGCATCTCTGCGAGTTCCTGTTTTACACGATCTGCAATGCGTTGTAATCGAATTCCTGATGGCATAATTTTTAGGGCGGAGTTTTCACTCCGCCCCCTGTATTTCTCTATTCTACTATGTAGCACACCAACATATCGCCTGGCTGAATGTCGTTGAAACTTTTGAAGCCCACCCCACATTCAAAGCCCTGGCGAATCTCTTTGACATCTTCTTTTTCATGACGCAGGGAGGAGAGGTCGCCTTCGTACACAATATCTGCGCCGCGTTGAAGGCGCACCTTTGCGCCGCGTCTGAGTTCTCCGTCCGTCACTTTGCATCCCGCGACTCTGCCAAATTTGGAGGCAGTGAATACCTGCAATACCTGAGCGCGACCGATGATTCTTTCCACAAGTTTGGGTTCGAGCATACCCTTAAGGGCTTTCTCGATATCCTCTGTCATGCGGTAGATGATCTCGTACAGGCGGATATCCACGCCTTCTTTTTCAGCCATGCGGCGCGCATCTACATCTGCCTGGACGTTGAAGCCAATGATAATCGCTTTTGAAGCGGATGCAAGCATGACATCATTATTGCCGATGTTACCTGTTTCAGCATGTAGAATGTGCAGGCCGATCTCGCCTTCGCCAAGTTTATTCAACTCGTTGACGATGGGGTCGAGAGATCCTTGTACGTCTGCCTTAACGATGAGATTAAGTTCCTTCGCCTCACCCGCCTGAACATTCGCGAACAGGTCTTCTAATGAAACTTTCTTGCGCATCTGAGCCTGTGTCTTAATGGCTTCAAGCCGTTCCTGCACAATGGCGCGCGCTTCCTTATCTGTTTTTACAACCTGGAAAATATCACCTGCTGAAGGGACGTCACTCAGTCCCATCACCGCCACAGGTGTGGAAGGGCCAGCTTTTTTGATCGGCTTGCCTTTGTAATCGGTGATCGCGCGTAATTTTCCGTGAGCTGTGCCAGCTACAACGTTATCGCCAGATTCGAGCGTTCCGTTTTGAACCAGCAAGGTTGCCATCACGCCCTTGGATTTATCCAATTCGGCTTCGATCACCGTGCCAATAACTTTTCCATTCGGGTTGGCCTTGATGTCTTTGCTGTCTGCAACGAGCAGGATGCCCTCGAGCAGATCGTCGATGCCCTGCTTCTGTTTGGCGGAGACCGGCACAACCATGGTGTTGCCTCCCCAGTCATCGGGGACCAGTTCCATTTCCGCTAATTGTTGTTTAACACGCTCCAGGTTGGCATTTGGTTTGTCAATTTTGTTCAAGGCGACCATGATCGGCACACGCGCAGCCTTGGCATGTGCAATCGCTTCTTTTGTCTGCGGCATCACGCCATCATCTGCAGCAACCACCAGCACGACAATATCTGCGCCTTGTGCACCGCGTGCGCGCATCTGCGTAAATGCGGCATGACCGGGTGTATCGAGGAAGGTGATGAGACGTCCCTTCTTTTCCACCTGGTAGGCACCGATATGTTGTGTAATGCCGCCCGCTTCACCTGCGGCCACTTCTGTGGAGCGGATCGCATCCAGCAGGCTGGTCTTGCCATGGTCAACGTGACCTAAAATTGTCACCACGGGGGGACGTACTTTTAGCTGTGCATTGTCTTCCCCAGCGATCATCTGACGCCACAGCGGTACTTCACCCGCTTCTTCTTTTTCTGCATCTGCTTCTGATGCTTCAAGTACGGCTTCGAATCCGTACTCGGCAACCACGATCGCCGCTGTGTCAAAATCCACAGTCTGGTTAATGGTCGCCATTACGCCGTTGGTCATCAGTTTTTTGATCAGATCAATGGGGCTTTTTTCGATTTTCTGCGCCAGATCGCGTATCACGATGTTGGCGGGTAATTCAAGTTTGTTACCGTTGCTACTCATAGGCCACCTCCTTCTCAAATTGCGGGCTTTTCTGCACATCGTTCGGTGCAGGGAAGTCCGCATATTTCTTAATTCCCAACAAGAGGTGCCTGTGAGCGAGTGGCTAATCGTTCACATGGCCGGTACTTGTTGGTCTGCACGATCCGTAGCATCGTGCGGCAGGGTGCTCATAAAATTTTCCAATTCACTGCGATCTTCAGCAGTCAATTCAGCTTTGAGCGCATGGGCCAAAGCTCCCCTCAAGCCGCGCTCCCAGCATTCGCGGCGGTCATGTAAATACGCGCCCCGGCCAGCCAGTTTACCGGTGGGATCCACACGTACACCATCAGGGGTACGCACGATCCGCAGCATTTGCCTTTTTGGCAAAACCTCGCGGCATCCCACACAAGTGCGTTGGGGCACATGCTTTACACGTTGGACGGGTTTCTTCTTCACCTTCAATCATCCCCCTCCTCCATCTAGGAGGAGGGATTAATTTCTTACCAGTCCTCGCCGCCGCCATCTTCGCCGCGCTTATGTTTCTTGCGGCCAACTACGGTGCCGAGGTCTTCGTCGAACTGCAACTCGACGCCTTTCTTCTTGACCTTCTTACCTTTTTTCTTATCAGCATCTTCCTCAACCGTTCCCGGAGTCTGGAAGATTTCTGGTTTCATCTTGAACAACTCATCCAAAGAGACGCCGTCTTTTGCATGTTCATCTTCTTCTTCGACGACTTTCTTCGCATCTTTCTTCCCCTCGGCCTGCTTCTTCTCAGCAGCCATTTCATCCTCTGGGGCAGTTTCTGCCATTACTGCTTCCGCAAGGGCAGGTTCATCAGCTTTCACCTCTTCAACCACAGGTTCAGGGAAGGTTAATCCACCGAGTACCTCTTCAATATTTTGAATGGCTTTCGAGCCAATGCCTGCAAGCCCGAGCACCTTATTCTGGTCAGTCTTCATGGCAAACATTAAACTGCCAACTGTTTCATAACCTGCTTCGGTGAGAATATTGAAGATATGTTCCTTGATGCCGGCCTGTTCGAGCAGCATGTTGAAAGCTGCAGCAGGAATCTCTGCGCGTGCGGCGGATGAGCGTTCCTCTTCCTCGCGGGCAGCCTCTTCCTTGATCTGAATAGTGCGGCGTTCAACGCGGTCCACGAATTGACCCAGTAACGTATATTCTTCCGGTGTGATCGCGCGGCTTTCCGCTTTTTTGGCTAGGATCTCTTCAATTTGCGGGACTTGTTCCACAGCTGTGGGCAGCATCGCCGCGAGCTCTGCATTGTTCTGTAACTTTTTCAGGGTATCGCCGGCAGCCTCAGACAAGGATTTGATGTCGATGCGCCAGCCTGTCAACTTGGCGGCGAGGCGGGCATTTTGTCCATCACGGCCGATGGCAAGGCTCAATTGATCTTCGCCCACCACCACCGTAGCGGTGTGCGCACCTTCATTATCAACCAGATAGACGCCATTCACGCGCGCTGGGCTGATAGCTTTGGAAATATAAACAATGGGGTCTGGATCCCATTGAATGATGTCGATCTTTTCATCGTGCAATTCCTTCACGATGGCTTGAATGCGTACACCTTTGATGCCTACACATGCACCCACAGGGTCGATGCCCGGCTGTGTGGCAGAGACAGCCACTTTTGCGCGCGCACCGGGTTCACGTGAGATCGCGCGGATTTCAACGATGCCATGATATATCTCAGGTACTTCATTCTCAAGCAATCGGCGCAGGAAGTTGCGATGTGCACGTGAGAGAATGATCTGCGGACCGCGTGTGCCGTCCTTTACTTCCATCACCACCGCGCGGATGCGGTCATGTAATTTCAGGCGCTCGCCCGGAATCTTTTGGTTATTCGGCATCACACCTTCAGCCTTCATATCCAGGCCGATGGTGACGCCTTGCGCATTAATAGCCTGCACTATACCTGAAACGATCTCGCCCACCTGGCGCTCGAAATACTGCATTTGATTCGAACGTTCGGCCTCGCGGATGCGCTGCTGGATCACCTGGCGCGCGGTCTGAGCCGCCACACGGCCAAAATCTCCGGGGGTGGTTTCAACGATAATCATGTCGCCGGGTTGAACCTCAGGGTTGACCTTGCGCGCCTCATCCAAAAGCACTTCGGTGCGTGCATCAAAGACCTTGTCTTCAACCACTTCCTTCTCGGCGTATACAGTCACGAATCCTGTTTCAGGGTCCAGTTTGGCTTCCACGTGCTGAGCCGTGGATGCGCCCACTGCGCGGCGATAGGCGGATACCATCGCCGACTCAATAGCCGAAACGACGATATCCTTGGCTAATTGTTTTTCTTCAAGCACTTCATTAAATGCTAATGCAAAATCATTTTTTGCCATGCTACTTGCTCCATTACTCCTACATAGTACCGCATAAATTACCAAAACAGAGTTGCCAGATCTTCTCACGATCTTATCAAAAGCTTGGTTATTTACACGACGGGTGGTATTAACAAGCGAAGAAGTGGGGGCTACCCACTTCTCGGTGTTTTCTTTATTGGGTTGTCCTTACACCCAAAATTTTAGCATAGAGGCCGTGAAGACGCAAGGTATAATCTTCGTCATGACTGAAAGAGACATGCAGAAAGCCGCGCTGCGCGGCGAGCCTTCCTATGTGTGGCGGGAGGGACAGCAGCGCCGCCTTGATATGATTGTGAAATTTGCAGGGGAACGCATTCATGGGTTGGTGTTGGAAAACGGCTGCGGGGTGGGAATGTATATAGAAAAAATCTCCGCCCTGAGCGGAGTTCCGAGTGATCCCCGAGGAACACAGTCGAAGGGCTATGTGATCGGTTTGGAATATGATTTTGAACGCGCCCGCGATGCCAAAGTCAATTCGGATAAGATCATCAACGCCGCAGGCGAATCCATCCCGCTTCCTGCTTTAACGTTTGACCTGATCCTCAGCCATGAAGTGATCGAACACGTACAGAGTGACCGCTTCGCGATTGAAGAGATGGTGCGCGTGCTCAAGGTGGGTGGGCGCGCGGTGATCTTTTGCCCCAACCGCGGCTACCCTTTTGAAACACATGGGGTCTTTTGGAAGGGGAAATATTATTTTGGAAACAAATTATTCGTGAATTATCTACCGCGTGCCCTGCGCGATAAACTTGCACCGCATGTGCGCGTGTATTCGCGGCGCGATCTGCAAAAATTATTTCACGGCCTGCCCGTGAAATTCATCGAACGCACAGTCATTTTCGGCGCCTACGATAACATCATCGCGCGCTTTGGCGCGTTGGGAAAATTCCTGCGCGCAGTGCTGCAATTTTTGGAAAAGACGCCATTGAAGATATTTGGTCTTTCGCATTTCTGGGTAATAGAGAAGATTTAGTAGGGCGGGTTTGCAACCTGCCATGTTTGCAGCCTCATAGAAATGTCAGGCTGCAAGCCTGACCTACCGCTACGATTAAATAAGAAACATCCGAGTTCGTTAGAACTCGGATGTTTCTTTACTCATCACCTTCACCACCTGCACTGCCGGGTTGCTCCACTCGCACAATTTCACCGTGATAATTGATGACCACCTTGAAGCCCATCATGCCGAGATAGGCGCGCATATCCTCTGGGATGCCGTTTTGCATGAGCGCATCGAATTGCTTGTCGATGTTCTTGAGCTGCTGTTCGATAATGGCTTTCGAGAAGGGATCCTCCTGCCCAAGCATTTTTGCGGTCTGCTCGGAGATGAGGTCTTCGCTGCCTTTCATCATTTCAGCCATTTGCGCCAGTACGGCTCGGTCCACTTGCTCGGCAGGGATGTGGCGTTTGAAACCAGCATCATCCACTACATAAGCGGGTTCGCTGCCAATAAAAGCGGATTCGGCAAGGTTGCCGGCTTCATCTATGACGAGTCCAGCGAAGAGGGGAGTGTTAGGCATGAGGTTCATATGTCATTCCCCATTCGGGGACGATGTGCGAGGAGGGTATTTTCCCGACGACGCAATCTTCAAATACTATGAGATTGCTTCGTCGCTAAGAGCAAGAGCGCTCCTCGCAATGACGAAGAATTAACTCTGTTTACCTTCAACCACAGCCAGAAGAATTGCGGCGGCGATGCCCATGCGGCGATCCATGATGTGAGCAACATCCATGCTGAAATCCAGGTTCAATTGATAGGCGAATGGATTAAAGTTTTGTTTCAAGTCTGCTACGCGGGTTGTACCAAAGGTGATGTCGTAGTTTTGAGGAACGAGCCCTGTCAGGAAGCGGCGTACCAGGGCAAGGCCCATGCTGTCTTCGAATAATTTACCGACAACATTATCGCTCACATCAAGCACTTCCCATTCATCACGCAGTAGGGATGCGAGTCCTTTGCGGCGCAGTGCCCCGATCTTTTGGCCCGTGGCACTGTCTACTACATCGAATGCGGCGGAGAAGTCAATGATCTGGCGCGCTTTGACCATGAGCACTTCCTGTGTTTTGCTTTCATCGGAATACACGCGGATGTCCTCGCGCAGTTTGAACATCTTTTGTTCACTGAACAAAACAAGGTTTCCACTCGGGTCATAAAAGCGGAATTTACCTGTGAATGCAAAGACCTGTCTTTTGAGCAAATACTGATTGTGTTGAAAAACTGAATTCATCTCTTCTCCTCTTTTGGTTGTTATTATTTGGAACTAAATTAGTGACCTTCATCTTATTGTGATTCCCTGAGCGGAGCGACACATGCACCGCGTTGCCGCGAAGCGTGCAGTGCGGTGAGGGTCTCTACTTCTGAAATCCAAGATTCTTCGCTTCGCTCAGAATGACACCATATAAGCTAAGTACATTATACAACCTGGACTCTTGTCCCCTGCCCAGGTTGATTTAGATAATCCTCGTTCGGTGGGACAAGGGGGTTGGTCCAGCGATAAATCCATTTAGCGACATCTGACGGCAGGTTGACACAACCATGGCTGCGCGGACGTCCATAGTCATTGTGCCAATAAGTTCCGTGAAAGGCATGGCCTGCACCTGTAAAGAAGGAAACCCACGGTACTCCGGGTAAGCTATATGGAGTATCTTCAGCATCACCCTGGTTGGTCATGTGAATGGATGGCCCTTTATGGAATGTTTCAAATTGACCTAAGGGTGTGTCGGTGCCTCTTTGTCCGCTGGCGCAACGGGCGGAGAGCACCATTTTTTCGCCTTCAAATGCGGTGACCAATTGTGTGGTGAGGTCTACGTGCAGTAATTTATCAGCGGCGGGAACTTCCGGGGAAAGCTGAGTCAGTTCATCGTCTGGGATGAGGCGCATGTTGTAGGTTGGGATGTAGAAGGAGGCCTTAAGTTCCTTGTCATAGATTTCATACCACACGCTTTTCTCTTCACGAGTGACGATGACACGATTTACCCAATGTGTGGTTCCGTAAAATAAACGATGGGCGTTCTTGGCAAACATATAAGGGGCACGATAGGTCAGGCTCATGGGCACACTGATCTCGGCCAGTTTTCCTTCAACTGGAATATCATAAACTGGTTTTTGATAATTCGTTTCCACAGGTTGTATCCAACCTGAGTACGTATAACCCCCATCCAATTGATACCAGGTCTTGTTGTATGGGTTGTCAATCGTGCCGCCTTCCACTTCACCGAGCAGGTCGACAACCGTATCTATCGGAAAGAGATAAAGTTTATTTGCGATCAAGGCGGGCGCATCATAAAGAGGAATGCCGCTCCAGGTGATGCGTCCCTGCGATGTGGGGGGAGCGGCTAAAGCGCGACCAAGGCCTAATTCGGAGAGAGCAAGCCCGAGCACGCCTGAAGCGGATAGTTTTAAAAAGTCACGGCGGGAGAGTTGAGAGATGGTCATGATTCAATTCTAATCATAAAAGTTCAGAGGAAGTTTAGAGAATGTGCCTTTCGTACTGCGACATTTATGTCGCGTTTCTCTACCGTACATGAAGTTATTTTTACCGCTAAGAGCGCAAAGAACGCAAAGAAAGAAAAGATTTTAAGGTTTTCTTAGCGTACTTAGCGAGCTTTGCGGTGTAAATTTAGGTAGCAAATCGCGTTACTCGATGATTTCAACTTTCGTTCCAATACCGCCGAAGGAAAATTCCTTATTGAGGGGCACTTGTGGAGAAGTCCAGCGGTAGAGCCATTTTGCGGCGCTTGAGGATAGGTTGATGCAGCCGTGTGAACGCGGTCTGCCGAAATCATTGTGCCAGAAGGTGCCGTGGAAGGAAATCCCACTTTCGGTTATGTATTGCACCCAGGGGACGCCAGGCAGGTCGAAACCGCTTGCGGCAATATCGCCTGCGGCCATGTGACGTGATGGACGTTTATAGTATGTGTAGAAATTTCCTGTGGGCGTCGTATAGGTTCCAACCCGCAGGATGCCGCCTGTGGAGGCTGGCGTTACGAAGACAGGAATATCGTTTTGGTAGGCAATGACAATTTGCTGATCGAGACGCACGACTATTTTTTTATTCTTGTTTGGAACTTCCGAGGAGATGGGAGCAAGCTCCTCCGCGTTCATTATGCGGATGTGTTCCCCGCGAGCATAATAGTTCTTGTCCTTTTTATCGTCCCGTACCTGATACCAAACCTGACCATCCTTCGGATTCGTGGTCACAGACTTGACCCAGTGAGTCGTTTCATAATACATGCGATAGATGACTTCGGATTCTTTATCAGGCGCTTCGAATGCATCGGTGTAAGGCACGCTGATTTCAGCCAGCAGACCTTCTTTTGGAATATCCATGCGAGGCGTGTTCAAGATGGTGCGGACAGGTTGAATATTCGCAGAGTGGACGTAGCCTTCCGTGCCGACCTGATACCAGACACGATTGTTGGCTGTGGCGTCATCGCTGATGGCGGTGTTGCTGATATCCAAAACCGCATCACGTTGACATAACCTGACTTGCTCTGCTTCTGTGGACGGATAATCATACAGCCAGACGGTGCGCACGGTCACACGTCCCTGCTGGGAGGCGAAGGGATCATCAATATCAAAATTGAGCGGAGGCGCAAATAAACCTGCCAGCCCTAGTCCGCTCAATTTTAGAAAGTCTCTTCGTGATAAGTTTGTTGAATTCATAGGATTTCGTCATTGCGAGGGCGATGCCCTTCCGCCCGAAGCAATCTCTACTATTGCGCAGGAGATTGCTTCGCCGAAGTACACGGCTCGCAATGACGTAGTATTAATAATGCACATTCACCACCGTGCCAACCTGGGTGAAGTTGTACACCCATTCGGCATCGGGGATGGTGAGGTTCACGCAACCATGACTCATGGGTGTGCCAAAATTATTATGCCAGTATGTGCCGTGGAGTCCGTAGCCCTTATAGAAATACATAATATAAGGTACGTCAGGCAAATAGTACCCAGGCCCAGACATGGCCGCCGAGCGCAGTTTGATCCAGATCTTATATTTGCCCGTCACAGTTGGGGTTTGCCATGTACCAGTTGACACGACAAATGAATTAACCATCGTATCGCCTTCATAGGCATACACGCGCTGCTCTGAAAGGTTAACGTCGATCCAATGCGCGCCGCCGTTGCCAGTGGTTGCTGCTGGTGGGACGTAAGCCAAAGCAGTTGGCGGAGGGACGTATTCAGGCGTGGGTGTATCCGGGATGATCTCCGCGGAGAGCACAACAGACTCGCCTGTCGCCTCTACGGGAGGCGGGGCAACTTCAACAAAAGGTGTATCGGTTGGCAGCACCACCGCACCAATACTTGGAAGATTTGTTGGAAGAATGTTCGCAATCTCTGGCAGTGGTTCTTGTGTTAGCGTGGCTGTCGGCAAGATCACCTGTGCCATGGGTTGCGAGGCGTCAGGCGTATAAGTCGGCTTTGCTATATCAACTTGCGCGAAGGATTGAGCAGGCGCTCTTTGCTCCTGCTTAGGTGCAGATGAAAGACTCAAGATGGATGCCAGCACCGGTGAATTCACTGCGGACCAGGCCGCGAACATAAAGACTACACATCCCATCACAATCAGGAAGATGGGAAGAATCAGACTTCGTTTCTTTTTGACATTTCCGCTTCTTACTGGACCTTTTGCCTGGCTACCGTTCCCCGAACCGACTCCACCCTGCGGCATTTTCCCATTATGCTGCGCACCTTGTTGTGCTTGAGACATGGATTTGGGTAGTTTTGAAAGAGAGTCGTTCATAGGTCACCTTTGAGAAAATCCACTATTAAATGCGTTAATAAATATTATAAACCTATATTGCTTTATGTCATTGCGAGGAGCGTACTTTGCGACGAAGCAATCTCATATACTGAGTTGGAGATTGCTTCGGGCGAAAGAACATCGCCCTCGCAATGACATGATTCATTACCACCGAATTTCAACGGGCGTACCGATCTCTGCCCAGTCATACAGCAATTGCGCTTCATCCACCCCAAGCACCACGCATCCATATGAAATGGGCACACCGAGATAGCCAGCCCACAACTGACCGCCGTTCGGCAGGATCGGCAGGGCATGGATTCCATTTTGCAAACTGCCTGCCCAATAAATGCCAAGCCAGTTGGGCATCCAAATATTCCATGTAGCTCCATAAGCGCTTGGGACTTTGTTCAGTACACTGAAATTGCCGACACGTGTGGCGTTGTTCATGCCAGTGGAAGAGACAAAACTAAACACAAGCGCATCGCTTTCATAGACGTACATATGCTGTTCAGAGATGTCCACCAGAATGTATTTGTTCCCGCCATAAGATAGTGGTGCTTCAACGTCCGTATTGCCTTGCTCGTACTGGCTGACAGGCGCATCCAATACGATCTCAGCCTGTACCATTGGTTCAGGTGTTACGGTTGGAATTTCAGTTGGGAGTGGGGTTTCTGTTGGCAGTGCGGTGTAGGTGGGCTTTGCAATCTCTGCAAAGGCAAAGGAATGAGAATAAGTTGGGATGAAAACTGGTTCGCTTGACCCCATTGCCGGTGATGATGTTACCGTCCACGCCGCGATGCCAACCGCAGTAATAATAAAGGTCACGCTGATGACCGAATAAAGCGGGTTTCTTCGCGGAAGCGGAGCGGAGGTACTCATGGTGTAAAAGTAGGCAGGGCCGTTGGCAGTACACTTTCGTTATTGATGAAGCATAGAACGCCTTGTGTAACTCCCTCAGCCACCAGGTCTGTTTGTTTGGTTAGGATGTCTCGATCCAGGTTCAGGAATCCCGTTTCAATAATTGCGGTAATCGTGTTTGGGTCAATTTCAGAAAAGGCATGATACTCGCGCATGTCAGATGTGATACTTCCTGAGTGGAAGGTCATACCTGTGATTTGGCGGTAACGATCTGTCAGGCAGGCGATCAGGCGTTGAGCGCGGTTCACATCGCGGGTCTCCAGCGAAGCCGCCACTTTGAAACCTGTCGCTTCATCATTAACATATTCACATGAATCATTATGGATGGAAACAAGCGCCACGGCGCGATAACCGTTCAAGCGGGTGTCAAACTCATTGAGCAGGTCCACTTGATAGCCTTTGGCGATTAGGTTTTCCTGCACCAGGCTGGCGATCTCAAGGTTTACATCCACTTCTTTAATATCCGCCTGACCGTTCTCGTCCAAACAGACCGCGCCTGAATCATTACCCGTATGACCTGCGACGATGCCAATGCGTAACTGCGGCTGGGATGTGGTAACAGCATTCGGCGCGGGCTGAGGCGTAAGTATCAAACGTAGCTGCTCCTGCAAATTGCTGGCAAACAGACTATTCGGAGTCCACGCAGTAAAAAGAGTCGCAAGCAATATTGCTATACCGAGCGTGGAAGCGAATGCATTGGGTGTGCGCGGTTTTCTGGTTGGTCGTGGGGCAGGTCTTTCTTTTGTAGATTCCATGTTCTATATAATATTACCTTAAAACGGACTCGTAAGATTAATTAGATTTCGCATGGGCTTCAAATCCAAAACAGGCAACGACAGATTTTTCACACGAGTATGTTCGTATTGAAACACTTTTGAATTTGGCAAAAGAGATTTTGCGCGCTGACCAAACTCTTCATACGAAATATAACCTGCCAGAAAAATCTTGGTGCCATAGACCCAAATGTTTCCCCACTCCAACGGCGAAATGACATGCGCTTCTTTTATCGATTCGCAGCGAATACCGACTCGTGCATCAGGCATACGGCGGATATGCAGACTCGCCAATGAATAAAAAGATTCATTCATTACCACTTTTGTTTTCGGCGGAAGGCTGACAGTACATCGCTTCAATTCCCGCCCCTCATCCTGCCCGCTGATTTCGATCAGCAACTCCTCCTCTGAATCAGACTTCAAAGTCAGCGCCCCAAGTGGATTCCAGTTCAACGGCTTACGCCATCCCTCAGGCATGGCATGGACAAGGTAATGCGGTTGTTTGGTTTCGATAGCTTTTTTGAGATCGGTCTGTGAGGCGGCGATCAGGCCAGATAAAAACGCAAATAAGTAAAGGTCATTGCGTGAATGTCCATCGCCTGCATGTTGATCCGAAGGGACAAGTGCGGGCGCGTTCAATAACACGGAGGGGTTGCGCTGCATCTCTGCGATTTGTGCGGAGTGCGAGATGAAATACGATTTGATATCACATCTGCGCCCACCCAAAGTGACATCATATCGTTCATGGTCTGTGAACGGAGTTGCTGTTTGTACTTCAAAGGGAATATTCTGTTGGGAGAGATAACGCCGAAAGGCAAGTTCCACAACTGTGCTTGCAACTACGCGGCGCAATTTATCGTAAGGTGAACTTCCTGAACGTTCGAAAGAATGAGTGAGCGAACGAAGCGCGTATTCAATTCCGCCTTCGGTTAGGTCGGGGGTGTAGGGCAGGCGGAGCAGGTCGTTAGCGCTGATCATGGTTAATTTGCATTCATCTAAATAGTTAATATCACCCTGAGCGATAGCGACAGCGTGCCCGATAGGGTAAGGGTCTCTACTTCATAAATGCGAGACCCTTCAGTCGCAACGAACGCTCCTTCAGGGTGACACATTTATTCATTCCTAAACTGCAAGCAATAATGATGAAAGGTATTGCTGACCCAGGCATTGCCCAAACCAAACGGAGCCAGAGGTTGGTTATCTTGCAGCCAAATCTTTTCATCTTTCAAAGTATAGGTTTTGCCGAGTTCGCGGGCGATGTCCCAGGCCAGGGGATATATCTTTCCGCCCTTCTTGACGTTCTTGACGATGATTGTAAGGTAGGCCCTTTCACGGAGCAAGGGTTTTAGGCCTGCATAAATATTTACAAGCCTTGCCAGAAACTCTTCATATTCGTGGATGTTGCCCAGGTCATTTGGGTCTTCTGAATAAACGACATCCAATTCTTCGTCTTCGCGGCGTTTCTTTTGATTATCTGCGCCTCGTGCGTGAAGCATGTCCCAGTAGGGAGGGGAGGTTAATATGTAGTCAAAGGTCAAAGGTCGAAGGTCAATTGCATGCGCGGCATCAATATTAATGATTTCCGACTTTAGATCTTCGACTCTTTGACCCAATATTCCGCGTTCTTCTTCTATTAATTGTTTTGCGATCTCCGCATATTTGGGGTTTAGTTCAATGCCATAAGAGTTTCGCCCGGCGCGGAGTGCGGCGATCAGGGTGGAGCCCGTCCCTGCCATGGGGTCAAGCACGGTTTCGCCCGCTTTGGTGAAGAACTCAATGAATTCCTGCGCCATGGTTTCAGGATACTTGGCCGGGTGCACAAGCGCATCCTTTTTGCGCCTGGGCGGGTTGTGAATGAACCATGACTTTTGAAATTTCAGCCAGGTTTTTGGGTCGAGGTCGTTGAGTTTGTTTTTGGTCATTGAAAACCTTTTAAACACGAAGGTTGTTTTGTTATCCTAAATTGTGGTCTCGATATGAGCGAGAAGGGCGCTCGCTCTACTCGACCACCGGATGTTATGGCAACGGTGTAGCTGTCGGTGGGACGTAGTCTACATTTTGGATGCTGAGGTCGGAGAATGATACTACTACAGCGGAGGCGCTGCTCGAACGGACAAAGACTCCAATTGCGCCGCTTGGAAAGCTGGGATCAATGACGCTAAATTGATAACGTCCATTTAAGAACAGACGCATTTCCTTGCCAACGGCCCACACCCCAATGCGGACCTCGCCCGGTGCGCCGGGAGGCACGTCACCGCTGGGGAGAGGTTGCTGCAAAGTGATACGGTTCCCAGCTGTGACTCGTTCCGCGCGGACTGTGCCATTGCAGGCCAATGCGAAACGATAATAACTCGTTGCGTTGGCGCGCACCAGCAGCCCGTAGTTATCTTCACCACGGCACAGGCTTGGACGGGCGGTGATCTCGGCGTAATAATTATCGAGCACGAGGTCATGCTTGAGGCTAAGCATATAGACCTCGCTTTGTACCGCGAGGGTGATGCGATTATTCTTTACATCTGCGCTGGCCTGGTTGGAAGCGGCGATGTCCCATTGCGAGGGGTCGGAGAAATTGTCGGTGATGATCTCATCCCCAAGCCCGGGGCGCATCTCTGGGGTTGGGGCGCTGGTGGAAAAAACTTTCAGGGTAGGCGTGGCTGAAGCGGGGAACCAGTTGATGGTCGCAGTCGGAAGCGGGGTTTCCGTCTGCGTGGGAGGGATGGGTGTGGCGAGGATCGCATCCAGTGTGGAACAGGAGGTTAGTAATGTCATTGCGAGTATCGTCATTGCGAGGGCGATGCTCTTTCGCCCGAAGCAATCTCCAACTCGACAATGAGATTGCTTCGTCGCAAAGAACAAGAGCACTCCTCGCAATGACGGAGAAGAAGATGTAGAAAAAATCATATGCATTTGATGACATCAATTCTTTTATTATGTCGTAAAATTCAGCCACTTCATTCTAGCATATCAGGAGTAAACCATGAGCGAGAAGCAAGTGCTGATAACAGGTGCATGTGGTGAAATTGGGCAGGCGCTCGTGCAGGAATTATCGAAGAAGGGCGGGTATCGGATCGTTACGGCTGATATGATGCCCCTGCCCGATTCGATCAAAAATCTCTCGGCAGAACATGTGCAGGGGGACCTGGTTTATAAGATAAAAACTTTTTATGATTACGATTTCGATATCATCTTTCACCTAGCGGCTTCGCTTTCCTCCAAGGCGGAGATCGCAACCGAAGAGGCGCATCGCATCAACGTGGAAGGGACGATGCAACTGCTGATGCTGGCGGCCTATCGTTCTGAAAAATATAAAAAGTCGGTCAAGTTTTTATTCCCAAGTTCGATTGCGGCCTACGGAATGCCAGACCTTGAATCAAAGCAAAGAGCGGGCGCGGTGAAGGAAGAGGATTGGGATAACCCGCACACCATGTACGGCTGCAATAAATTGTATTGCGAAAAACTGGGGATATATTACAGCAAGTTCTACGGCCAGAAACATCTGGATGAAAAACCACCGGTCATGCTGGACTTTCGAGCGCTGCGCTTCCCGGGCCTGATCTCCGCCTTTACCCTGCCCAGCAGCGGCACCAGCGACTATGGTCCCGAGATGCTTCATGCGGCGGCGCAGGGCAAAGCCTACTCCTGCTTCGTGCGCGCGGATTCAAAGATCTCCTTCATGGCCATGCCCGATGCGATCAAGTCTTTATTGATGATCATGGATGCGCCTCGCGAAAAATTGACAGCCAACGTGTATAACGTGGCGGCCTTTGCCATCACAGCCGATGAATTCCGTCAGCGTGCGCTTAAGGCCTTTGCAGATGCAAAGATCACCTTTGAACCAAGCCCGCGCCGCCAGGGCATTGTCGATTCCTGGCCCGAAGACGTGGACGACTCCCGCGCCCGCAAGGATTGGGGTTGGAAGCCCGATTATGACATGGATTGTTTCTTTGATGATTACTTCCTGCCTGAGATACGGAAGAGGTATGGCAAGTAGGAGATATAATGCTGCATATAAGGCGTTATCCTGCAAGGGGACTTTACAGCATGCTGTATAAACACTAGTCAGGCGGCCGCAAATCAATCACATCATTGGATAGGAAGTACGATGTCAACTATCAAAGATTCCGTTCGATCCAAGAAAAAAACAGGCGTTCCTCTCCGAAAGGCAACGAAAGGGATCGCCGTTGTAGATGTAGTCCAGAAAAAAACAGAATTACCGCTGCATAAGGCAAGAAATGGAGCTTTGGCCGAAGTTCTATTCATATTTCTCCCACTTATTGTTATTTCCATTACCCTTGCGACCAAAAATAATTTATTAGGTATATTTAGCCAAGCCGAATGGGCATTTGCATCAACTGTGTTGTCGGGGCAAGCAATAGTGCATTCTGTCTTGGCAACAACATCCAAGAGGCAACCTCAGTTCACTTCTAACAGAAAAAACAATGTCATTGTACTGATTTCTGCAATCATTGTATTTTTGCTGGTGCCATCGCTTGTAGTACTTACAGCAATCCTACTCCTTGATACCCCTCCTACTTTTCTCGTAACTCTTCAAATGGTTTTGTTTGGATTGTCAGTCCTTGCATTCTATTATTGTCGAATGGCTAGTGAATATCTCAATTGATAAGAATGCCTGCTAGTCACCGCCTACCGATGAGTAGCAGTCCGCAGAGTTAGGGCCCTTACGATGTTATAGAAAGTTGACATAGAGAAAGGTTACCTCAATTGCCTCATTTTTATAGTCACTCACATGAAAAAACATTTGGCAGAATAACAGTTACTCCGAAACCGTGGTGGAGAAACATTTTCAGGCTAGGCGATTATTCTGTATTCCCTTATTTCGTAATGGGAACGATTGAGTTTGCGGTGGAATTTGAAAAACTCCCTGAACCCACTAACAGTCCTTTTAAATACACTATATGCGAAAAATTGGGAGACAGCAGTTACAGAAACATTTTGACGATTGAACAAAATAAGGTACAAGTCAAGGGGTTGGCCGAATGTACTGGCGACACAAAGTTCTTTATAGGCCGTAGTAATAGACCTATTGAGGGAAGTGAGCAATTGGGAGAGACACTGTTTTTCGACAATATACTCTCACTCAATACTTATGTTTTTGGCATAGGTGGTATTGTGATTAGTGCCATACTTTCTTGTATCGTAGGAATTATTCTCAGCTTGGTCGTTTTCAGACCATTTTGGGAAATATGGATACCGACAAATTAAGAATGTTGTCTAACACATGTGCACTGGATGCTGGGGATTCTGCGCACATCTCAAGCAGTTTTCTACGCCTCAGCCTTTTTCTGGCTGGACGGCTTCGCCGTCCAAAGCCCCAGCGCAGGTAACGCAAACTGTTGAGACTGTCGAAAAAGTCACTTTTCAAAAATAATTTTTGAAAAGTGGGACAGAAACGCTGAA
>NZ_JBXMTI010000080.1:0-71802 GCF_057083605.1 Candidatus Villigracilis sp.
ATATTCTTCTGAACCCTCAACTAGCACGATGTAATATTTTTTTTCTGAATCAAGCACGGGAGTCGGAACTGCAATAATTTCTTCGCACTCCAATACAGTATTAGGATTCTTACCCTCGAACATTGAACAACTCGATAGTGTATAAATAATGAAAGATAAGAAGATTACCTTTTTCATATACATGATTATCCTCTTTCTCCTTTAGCAGAATATATTATAGTTACATCTTCTTTGTATGTTTCATAAAGTTGTATAGATTAGAAAACAAAAAAGCCACGACAACACCTGATCAGGATGTGTCATGACTTCCGGGAATCTTTCGCCCTCGCCAAAGCCGAGTTGTTCTTAAGTTGTCGTACGGGATAATCTGGAAGATATTACAAACTAACTATTGTCTTCCTTATTCCACAGTTTATAACTTTCAACCTTATTGATATATCTTAACTCGCCTTTTTGCACAATAATGTGTACCTCACCATATTCTCCAAGTTCGTCAATTATTTCATCAATCCGCCTGATCTGTTCAAGCGTGAGCTTGTACAATTTCAGGTCGACAGGAAGCTGAACTTTCCTCAAATGTTCCTGATCTTTCATTTTCTCCTCCCAAAATAGATAAACGAATAAAATACGAAAAACTGTTTGAAATTACTTGGTATGGGGGGAACTTTCAACAACCACCCAAAAGTACTATGTCAAGTATTTTACATCTTTTCTTCATAATTTCAAGCCCCAATTTCCCCCAAAATACCCAGATGCGCTTCAACCTCACCCACCGGTCTCCCGGCGTTCGAGCCGCCCGCAAGGTTGAAGCACATCCTATCCCCTTCCCCGCTTTGCAAATGGAATTGAGAACAATGGGCCATTCCGTATGACACAGAGTCTGGTATCTTCACATTGCTTTCATTATTGTAGGGGTTTCCAATTTCATCTTCAATAGACAGGCAATCAAAAGACATAGGCATTTGTACTGAATCCTTGAAAGGTCTTGTAATAGGAGAGCCTTTTTGTTACTCTAATATGGAGAGGGAACATATTGCATGAATAAAAAAATACGCGTAGCAATACTGGACGACCATCAATCCATTGTGGATGGATATGTTTATCGATTGGAGAAAGAGCCTCAGATCGAAGTAGTGGCAATGATGGGTTTTGGGGATGAATTGGAGCCCACGCTCAAAAATATTCCTGTGGATGTTCTGTTGTTGGATGTAAACGTCCCCACATCAAGTGAAAATCGAAATCCTTACCCGATCCTGCACGCCATTCCGAGGCTGCTGCAAGCGCACCCCGACCTCAACATCCTGGTCATCAGTATGCACGCCGAACGCGGATTGATCCGCGCAGTGATGGATGCGGGGGTAGGCGGATATATCTTGAAAGACGACCAGGCCGTTCTTAAGGATTTGGGAAGCGTGGTGAAAGGCATTGCAGGGGGCGGAATCCATTTCAGTCAGATCGCGCATAAGTTATATTCCAAATATTTATCCACCGAATCAACTGAACTTCTCACCCCGCGTCAATTGGAAGTATTGTCCCTGTGCGCCGCATACCCCGATGACTCCACTGCTGACCTGGCAGAGAAGATGAACGTGAGCAATTCCACAGTGCGAAACTTGCTCTCCGGTGCATACTTCAAACTGGATGTTCACAACCGCGCCGGGGCCATCGCCAAAGCGCGGCAACTGGGGTTGATCACGCCGAATCAACCTGAGACGCCCAGGTAAAAGTTTTATCCACTTCCTGAAAAAGCTGAAAGACAGGCTGAACTACATCTTCAAAAATCTTTTCAAGGATTTCACGCCGCTTAATTGGCAGGTCAGTTAAAATTCCCTGCACCATCTCATATCGACTCAATAACTGATAAACACAATAACTAATCGCCCCGCAGCGGATCAGGATTTCCTGCGCTTCATCCAAAAGCTTTGGGTTGCTCCTGACATGCGGATGGATTTCCTCAAACCGCGCGCGCAAGGGGTGTTCCACCAGGCGGGCAAAAAGGATCGGCAGCGGCGAGCGACCATCATCCCAATCAGGCTTTGCGGGAACAGCCAGCGTATCATTGATATCATCGTGGATTTGGATCATTTCCCCATACAAATTCCCCAACTCTTTAATTTGCAAGGCAAGCTGTACCGAAGCCCCACCCATCAACGCACCGATTTGCAATGACACGCTGAAGAACGGCGAGCTCTTTGCCTTCGCTATTCTCCAATACGAATCTTCATCCGCAACAATCGAGTTGACGTCCCAATGCTGGCCAATGGTTGTAGCAAGGAACATTTCGTTCACGCTTTCCATCGCCAGCAACTTTGCGTCTGAGGTCATTTCACAATGGGAAACTATCGCCAGCGCCGCGGATTGCAAAGCAGAAGCCATATTCGCAACGGCAGGCTCTCCAACTCTCAAATGCTCGCCGCGTGGGTCAGCATCCAGCATATCGTCCACCAGCACAATGCCAATATGGCTGCAAGCTACAGCCACCAATGCCGGGATGGATTGCTCCACAGTTCCTCCAACGGCTTCACAGGTATGCAAAGGCAGGAGCCAATGTGCGGGCTTCACCGATGCAACGCGGCGAAACAACGTCTGTAATTCAGGCCATTCCTTTACGTGCGAAATTTCTGAGAACTCATCAACAATTTTTTCATATAGTTCCATTTAATTTACTCCTTGTGCAGGCCGGGTTTCCCCGGCCTGCATACTTTCTTACGATACGCTGGCAGGTTCGCCAGCTTCCCAAATGTACCAGGGGTTGAACGCGGCAGCCGAATTGACCTGGTCGCGGCTGAGGCGGGTCAATGCTGCCAAATGGCGTTGAAGGGATGTGGATCCCACATTCACAGCGGATAACCACTCGCGAAAGCTATTCATTTGTTTCATTGGAAATACCTCCAGAATATAGTTTTTACAAACTGCCGGCTTTTATCAAAAAGCTTTGGCATGAACGGATAAATTACGTTAAAAATCTTTACACTGCGCTATAATCGAACCACCTCCTTCTTTGAACAAGCAAACCCAATCCAGTTCCATAAAGAGAAACCCATGCGCAAAACCTCACCCCAACGCTGGCAAATCAGTGAACTGCTCATTCCCGTTTCTGTATTATTCATATTGGTTTGGTATACCTACGGCGTTTTGTTCGTCGACCCCTATTCCGGCTTCGCCTTTAATAACAGCAATGGGCGTGTTGTAGAGATTTATTCCCAACCCGAGCAAGCACCCACTCTGCAAAAAGATGATTTGTTGGTACAGATCGGGCCTGTCACCTGGGAAAATTACAAAAGAGATGCCAGAGTTCTCTTCTTCGAAGGTGTGCAAGTGGGGGAAATCGTGCAGATCACCGTTATCCGCAATGGCGAAAAATTAACCATCCCGTGGGAATTCCAGGGGTTCGATCCGGCTGTATTCAAAACGCGCTTCATTAACATCTGGGGGCTGGCTTTCATCTTCTGGTTCTTTGGCACCGCCGCGCAATTGTTGATTCGTCCAAAAGATGATCGTCGCAGGTTGTTTATTGCTGCCAATTATCTGACCGCGCTTTGGCTTATCTTTGGCACTTTGTCTGCCTCTCATCTTTGGGAAAGCTCGATCCTGTTACACGCTATCACCTGGCTGCTCTTACCTGTTTACCTGCACTTGCATTGGGTATTTCCCCGTCCGCTTAAAGAACTGCCAAAAGTAGCATGGATTCTCCTCTATCTGACAGGCCTCACTTTTGCAACAGCGGAGATCACACAATCCCTTCCAAAAAGCCTGTATGCTCTTGCCTTTCTTGCGGCCCTGCTTGGAAGCATCACTCTTGAAATCATGCACTTTGTTCAGCAGAAAGACCAGCGCCGTGATGTGAGTTTGCTTGCCTCTTCCATGATCCTCGCTTTTGTTCCATCGATCATTTTTGGGATTCTTGTAACCGTCGGCGCGGTTCCATACATCGGGCCTGCCGCCCTCTTTGCCCTGCCCTTCATGCCGCTGGCTTATTTCTACGTTATCTACCGCCGCCAAATGGGAGGGCTGGAAGTACGTCTGAACCGGTTCATCTCGCTTTATGCTTTTCTGATTCTTTTTGGAACAGCACTATTAATTCTTGTTGTCCCCATCACAAGCCTGGATATGAACCTTGAAACAGCGATCTTTATCGGTGTACTGGTGATCCTTGCCGCCATGTATACGGCAATTACCGCTTTCCCTATTTTTCAAGCCTTCGTGGATAAACGTTTTTTCGGCATCAAACTTCCCTACCAAAACTTTCAGGAAGCCTATTCAAACCGCATTACTTCAAGCACATCAATTCCCAGTCTTCTGCAATTTCTTAATGATGAAGTATTTCCAAGTCTGCTTGTCCGTCAGTTCGTCTTCATGCAGGTTTTCAATGGAAAACTAAAGACACTGCTCACTGGAAACATCAACCCTGAACAACTCCCTCACGAAAACGACATGAATGAACTCGCCTCGCAAGCGGGGGTGTATCTTCCATATGTTTCTTCAGCCAGCGGTTGGACCCGCCTCATTCTGCCGCTCAAGGTTGGTGATTCTTTCATCGGCTTCTGGCTTCTCGGACGCCGCGACCCGGACGATATCTATCCCCAGGCAGAGATTCCGATCCTGCAATCTATTGCCAACCAGACTGCCATCGCGCTAAGCAATATCCTTCACTCAGAACAATTACGGAAGTTGTATCAGACCGACATTGAAAGGAATGAACAGGAACGCATGCATCTCGCGTTGGAATTGCACGACAGTATTTTGAATGAGCTTGCATTCCTTCGCACAAACCTTGGTGAAACCAGCCTTTCACCAAAGTTCCAGACTTCCTACGAAGAGATAACCCATCGCTTGCGCGAAATCGTCAGTAACTTGCGCCCACCTATGTTAATGTATGGTCTCAAACCCGCCATCATTGAACTTGCAGATAACCTCATGGAGCGAAGTGGCGACAAGGTCAGGATAAAAGCAGATCTTGAAGCCAGCGAGGAGAGAGTTCCGCAGCACATCGAACAGCATTTGTTCCGCATTGTGCAGGAAGCCTGCAAAAACAGTCTTCAACACGCCGATGCAAGAACTATTTCCATCTATGGAACCCTAACTTCGGAAAAAGTGGATTTAAATATTCATGATGACGGCAAAGGCTTTGATGCTGATTCAAAACTTGAGCTGGACAGCCTGCTGGCGAATCACCACTTTGGCCTCTCTGGCA
This sequence comes from Candidatus Villigracilis sp., assembly GCF_057083605.1. Lineage (NCBI taxonomy): Bacteria > Bacillati > Chloroflexota > Anaerolineae > Anaerolineales > Candidatus Villigracilaceae > Candidatus Villigracilis > Candidatus Villigracilis sp. The sequence goes on from NZ_JBXMTI010000080.1 coordinate 5,195, forward strand.
TGGTCGAGCGTGCGACCCTGGTTGGCGCAAACATCAAAATCCACTCCGGCTCAAATAACGGCACGAGAATTCACGTCACGTGGGATAGTAATAAGGATTAAATTATTAAGGTGCAGTGGAACACAAACTTGCCTTACCGCCACTTATACGATTAGCCGATACGGGAGTCCATCAGCATTTGCTTATGGCTTCTCAAGCGTTGCTTAAGGGATGATTTATGGAAAATTTCGGAACATTATTGCGTGGCTTTCGCAAACGCTGCAAGGACCCAGATGACCCCGAGCGAATTCTCAGCCAGGCAAAATTTGGGGAATTATTGGGAGGGGATATGGGAGCCGGTTTCAGCGGTGCCGCAGTCAGCGACTGGGAACGTGGGGTTAGTAAAATTCATGCCGACCAGCGCCCGGTTCTGTTGAAGATCATCAAGGTGTTTCATCAATGCAGTGGAATGACTAACCCGGGCGAGGCAAACAGCTTACTTCACGCTGGAAATTATCGTTCCCTCGATCAGGAGGAAATTGATTCTATATTTCCCCTCACCGAATCTGCACCCCATAACGGGAACAACCTATCATCGATGGATTTATGGCCCCCTGGAATCCCAGATGAAGACTACTTTTCCTTGCCACAACGCGAGCAACAATTTGCAAAACTACTGGAACTCATGGAAAGCGATAATGGCCTTCCATTGATTTCGATTGACGGCCTGGGAGGAATGGGAAAAACTTCGATGGCTGCTGAATTGGCTCGTCGTTGCATAGGAAAGGGTTTGTTTCAAGGAGTGATCGGAGAAACGGCCAAACAGGAGATGCTTACCGGAAACGAAATTATTTCATTGCAATCCCCGATTCTCAACTATGAAAACCTGCTGGATGCGTTGGCACGCCAGTTGCAATTGTGGGATTTATTCACACGCGATATGAAAGCCAGAGAAACTGTGTTGAGTCAGATTTTAAGGCGTGACCGCTATCTGGTTTTTGTGGATAACCTTGAAACCATTGAGAATGCAAATGTACTTGTGGGTCGTCTGAGAAATATTTTGGGAGCAAGCCGGGCCATTATCACAAGCCGCGTCAAAGTCCACTTTGGCTTTGCCCATTCCTTTACACTTGAAGGTTTGGAATTGGGTGATTCCATCCTGTTTATTCACTCTCTAGCTGCAAGACTTGGCGTGAAGCAAATTCAAAACGCAAACACGGAGACACTTGCGGAAATTTGGCAGCTCACTGGCGGCTCGCCTTTGGCAATCAAACTAGCAATTGCCCAGGCCAGGTTCGTAGATCTGGATTACATTCTCAACCAAATGCGCGGAGCAAATAACAATTTGTATTTCTTTATTTTCAAAGAAAGCTGGGGACAGTTATCTGAAACAGCCCGGAGTATTCTGGTCTATATTGGAAAAACAGCCATCGAAACAGTTGGCCTGCAAGAGTTGCTCGGCACCGGACTCGCGGAGAACAAGACCGAACTTGCAAATTCCCTTGAACAATTGATTAATTATTCTCTGCTTGATGTGTCTTATGCAGAGGAACAAATCCGTTATGGCATTCACCAACTTACGAGACAGTTCATCGCCAGAGACCTGCCGGTAATATGGAAAGAACAGGGATTGCTCTGATAGAGTCAGCCTTACATTCCGTAGGAAATAAGCATCAAGAAAATGCCTTTCTTCTGTGGCACTCTTCCGGCCCGAAGCTTGCCGCTGAGGGACGCCTGAGACTGTTATCAAGTATCAAGGATCAGCCCGGCCAGATCGACAGGGAGTTCGCAAACATCCGCGCCTCAGTGGAGTGGTTAAAGAAACAACACGAGCGCTACGCTGCTGAACTTTTGCTCGCGTACATGGAAATTTTGGAACCTTATCTTCATTTGAGAGGTCGTGATTTCGATCTTGCGGATTGGTGTACAACAGGGTTGGATGCGTGCGACAGATTGAAAAGGAATCCTTCGCAAGTATTGTTAATCCTTGGGAATGCACAATATTCGCTTGGGCAGTGGGAACAGGCAGATGCTAGTTGGCAGGCTGCTATAACAGCAAGCCAGGAGAATAATCAGAATATCCACGCACGTGCGGTATCTGCGCTTGGTCGGCTTCAGATCAATCAGGGAAAATACAGAACTGCATTGAAAACGCTGGCACACGCAGAGGAGTTGCTTAGCAAAGTCAATGACACGCAGTCGATTATCAGTGTTCGTTCTGAGGTCGCTGCCTACTACCTGAATCGGCGCGAACTAGATAAGGCGCTCAGGTTGTATCTCGAAATCGATGATCTCTGCAAAAAAAATGGAATGGTAGCATCGTCTGATCAGATTACCCTCATGCTCGGAGTTGTCTATAGACAAAAGGGGATATTCGATAAGGCAAATGATTACCTGTTGGAGTTGTGCCGTCGTGGTGAGGTGCACAAGGATATCTCCAGCCTGGCCACTGGGACGCATCACCTGGCATGGCTCCATTATGAATTGGGGGATTTAGAGCAGGCACGCTATCTGTGTGGGAAGGCGCTGGCACTGTATGATGAACTGAAGGATCCAAGAGGTCTTTCGGATGGTTATGAACAACTGGGCGCCATCTTAATGGAAATGGGCGAGTTGGAAGGTGCAATTAATTTCCTTGAACAATCAATCCAGGTCCGTCAACAAATTGGGAATGACCCAGGCTCCATCAGCAGCCTGCGCCGTCTGGCGCTGGCATATATGTTAAAGGGAGATCGCGGCTTGGCTATAAGGCTATCCATTCGTGTGTTGATGCGTTATATGCAATTGGGAATTCTCAGCCCCCAACGCATTTTGGCTCTTTTCAGGGATTTCCTGGCTGGAATCTCGCAAATGCTACTTTACTGGATTAGAGGGAGCAAAATCAAGTCCGTTATGGAAAGATTTTCACATGCCTTGGTGCGACCTAAAAAGCAGGACCGCACCCGTTTATGAACGCCTTTGGCAAGCTTTTGCGTAACTTTCGCAACAAGTGCGCCGATCCCTACCATCCCTATCGAAGGCTTTCACAGGAGAGGCTTGGGGAGTTGCTCGGGGAGGAGCTGGGTGATCTGGGCTTCAGCGGCGCAGCCGTCAGCGATTGGGAACGCGGCAAAAGCCAGATCTATAAGAATAACCGCCTTGTATTAATCGCTATTCTCAAGATACTGTACAAAAACGGCGGTCTCGGGACTTTATCGGAGGCAGAATCCCTCTTGGAAGCCGGGAACTATCGCGCGCTTGATGAAAATGAAAAACAGCAGATCTTCCCAAAAGAACTGCTTGAAATACCAATGCAACCCATAATCAGTAATATGCAAGAAGACCCGCCTCCTGCCGAACTGTCATCAGGGGATGTCTTTTCTATATTTGGCATTCAAAGACTGGTGAATGAAGTCCGCGATGGGCCATTGCCCGTCTGGCCGCGTGTTACAACAGCTATCATGCGGAAAATAGGAGATTGGGTTGGAGGCTTAGACCTGATTCATGCATTTATCTGGCTCGCTATATGGATTCTCTCTTACATCCTAATAATCCCTGCCCTGCGATGGCCCTTTCCCAACCGCCAAATAGCAAAAGACTTGGTTACCATTTATATCGGCGCTTCATTTATCTTGCCACTTCTCATTGGTCTATTGACAATTACAGATAAAAACCCTGTATGGAAGGATAGACAAGGGGCATCTCATGTAATAATCCGCTTGTATACCCATCAAGGTGCGTTTATCGGATTTCATGTAGGGTATTTCGCAGTTTTCGCCATCCACCTGATTGCGTTCTACTTACAGTTCGGACTTGCCGTGTGGTTTCAATTCATGCTCGCAGGATTTCCCCTCTTCATGGGTGCGGTTGCAGCGCATGTTGTCCCGGACAATTTGTGGCGTGCTTATAAGCGGTTATGGCTCTCCGATGGATGGATCTTTTTTGTATTTATCCCACTTGGCCCAGTTTGGGGTTGGTTCTTTTTGGAATACTACTTGTGGCTGATCTATCCCGTTCTGGGGTCGATCATCATCGTAGCTGCTCTGATTCTCACCACACGGTTAACAAAGCGCAAACAACCAATCTCTTCAACTCACCACTAATATTATTGATTTCTCATAGAAACCTACAAAACAGGGGAAGGATAATCAGCCAACCATGTCCAACTCCGAATCCATCCTTAAATCCACTTTTGGATACCGTACTTTCAAGCCGCGGCAGTGCTACTACACTAACAATAACCCTTCCCCCAATTGATTTACTTGAGAAATAAAAAGGTCAACGGGCGGCGCGTTAATCCAGCGGACTGCTTGCCAATCTGCTGGTTCTACAGAACAGAGTACGCGCGCGAGGTCGGCAGGAAAAACTCCAATTGCCTTTCCCTGCGCGCCGTTGATCGCTTCTTTTAAAGAAAGTCCCTTTCGAGTGCAAAGCCCCCAAATATCTGCAAAGTCTTTTGGCTCTTCACGATCCAAAACGGCGGTTATTTTATTTGCAAGAATATTTTCAGCAGAATCCATCCGCCCAAGTATGGGATGATTCACAATCTTTCCCACGCGAGCGGGAACATCATTTACAAACTCCAGTTTGAGCAAAAGATCATTTTCGGTCAAATTCAGTCGGGCAAATCTTTCTTCTTTCATCAAGACTTGGCATGACCAACCTTTGGGTTGTGCGATGGCTTGAATAATACGCTCCACCCATAAGCCAAAACGATTATCGTCGTTGACGAAATAATCCAGGTCATCTGAAAAGCGATGTTGTAGATAACCACGCGAGGAAGCCGTTCCGCCCGTAAGATAAAACTCAGTATCCGCCTGGTTGAGAACTTTAATCACACGGTCCTGAAAAGGATATAGTGTGTCCAGGTAAAAAGAAGGATTATTCATTTAACAACTCCGGATGTTTCTCTGGCAGCCACTGTACCAAAAAATCCAGGCCGCGCACACGGCTTTTTGAGCGAATTTTTCCACGCCAGCGCCGCCAATTTTCCACGAGACGTTTGAATCCTATTAGATGAACGATCTCCTCATAAGAAGCATATTCAATCAAACGACGTGCCGCCCAATCTGAATCCAGCCGCCCTAACGTACGGCGGCCTTCCAAAATCTCCTTGAATTGAGTTGCGTCAAAGTCGTAGTCCCAAAGATAAGGCAATCGTCGTGTCTCTTGCATGGTTTGATTATACACTTCACGACGGTATAATCGAGCGATGCCCAACTCCGAATCCATCCTCAAATCTACTTTTGGATACGATACCTTCAAGCCGTTGCAGCGCGAGATCATCGACAACGTGATGGCGCGGCACGATACGCTGGTCATTATGCCGACGGGCGGTGGCAAGTCGCTCACTTATCAAGTGCCCGCGTTGATGCTTGAAGGCCTTACCGTTGTCGTTTCGCCGCTCATCGCTTTGATGAAAGATCAGGTGGAGCAGCTACGCGCGCTGGGCGTGCCTGCTGTTTTTCTCAACAGTTCGCTGGCTCCCGAAGAATATCAAATGAATATGGACTCTGTGAAAAGCGGACAGTCCAAACTGCTTTATGTTGCGCCTGAGACTTTACTGACTCCCAGGATTTATTCGCTTCTTTCCTCGCTGAAACTTGACCTGCTCGCGATTGACGAAGCCCACTGCATCTCAGAGTGGGGACATGACTTCCGCCCCGAATACCGTCAACTGGTGGATGTGCGCAGGAAGTTCCCATCCGCTGTCTGCATGGCGTTGACTGCCACCGCCACCCCACGGGTCCGCGCGGATATTAAGTCTTCGCTGGGGTTCACTGAATCGAACGAGTTCCTTGCTTCTTTTAATAGAGAGAACCTGTTCATTGAAGTGACACCCAAACGCGACCCCGTCTCGCAGACCCTGCGTTTCCTTGAAAACTTCAAAGACCAATCAGGGATCATCTATTGTTTCTCCCGAAAACAAGTGGATGAACTCGCTGCAACACTGGCACGCTACAAATATTCCGTAAGACCCTATCACGCAGGGCTGGAGGATAGCGAACGCAAGCGCAATCAGGAAGCCTTCATTAGAGATGATGCACAGATCATCGTAGCGACAATCGCCTTCGGCATGGGCATCAACAAGCCGAATGTGCGCTTCGTGATCCATTTTGATTTGCCGAAAAGTGTGGAAAGCTATTATCAGGAAATTGGCCGCGCAGGGCGGGACGGTTTGCCTTCGCATTGCTTATTGCTTTACAGTTATGGCGATGCGAGCAAGATCAGGTATTTCATCGATCAAAAAGAAGAACCTGAGAGAAGCTCTTCCTATCAACATTTGGAGGCGATGACTCGTTACGCCCAGGGAAGTATTTGCAGACGCAAACCTCTGCTTTCTTATTTTGGCGAGACTTATTCTCAGGAAAATTGCGGCACCTGCGATAACTGCGGCGCGGAGCCCAGCGCACAAACAGACATCACCATCCCTGCCCAGAAATTTCTTTCCTGCGTCAAACGCAGCGGGGAGAAATTTGGTGCGGCGCATATCGTGGATATTTTGCTTGGCTCTAAAAATGAAAAGGTTGAAAAATATAAACATCATGAAATATCCACGTATGCCATTGGAAAGGAATTAACCAAGTCACAATGGATGCACATCTCCCGTCAACTGGTGGAACGTGGGCTGTTGATTCAGGAACCCGCCTATCGTGTGTTGTCGGTGACGGCTAAGGGGTTGGAAATGCTCAAATCGCGGGAGCAGGTATTCGGTCAGATCAACGAGGCGAAGCGAAGCGAAAGATCAGGCGCGAGAGTCAAATCCAAATCCACAGAAGAGTCGGATTATGACAAGTCACTCTTCGCTTTACTGCGCAATAAAAGAAAAGAACTGGCAGATGCGGCGAACGTGCCTCCTTATGTAATTTTTTCAGACAAGACGCTGGCTCAAATGGCCGCATATTTTCCACAAGATAAAGATGGCTTATTAAACATGAGCGGGATGGGCAAGGTGAAGTATGAAAGATACGGCGCGGATTTTCTGGCGATCATCAAAGAGTATTGCAGGGAAAACAAGATCGAAGAAAAATACAAAACGCCGATGCGCGATAAAGACAAGGATGCAGGGCGGCGATATGTGGTGGTGGGCGAAGCCTATAACGCGGGCGAAAGCATTGAGGCCTTAACCATGCGTTATGGTGTGACCGCAGATACGATCTTGAATCACCTGGCGCGATTTATTATGGCGGGTAATCCGCTTCGCACGGCGGAGGATTTGATTTCGCTTTCAAAGCTGGACGCTGACCAACAGCAAAAAGTATTTCATGCCTTCGACGAATTGGGCGCGGATATGTTGAAGCCTGTGCACGAAAAATTAAATGCAACTATAAACTATGATGAATTGAAGATATTAAGGTTATGTTATTTAGTGAGCTCGCACCAATCGTGATTCCCTCCTGAAGGATATCGGGATGATGTGAGCGACAGCGACACATGCACCGCGTTGCGGATACAGTGCGGTGAGGGTCTCTATGATAATCCTAGAGATTCTTCGCTGTCGCTACTAAGGAACAAGGATTCTAAAAATCTTTTGCCACGGATTTACCCTTCGGGCACGATGTCGCGAATTTACACAGATTTTTAAAACCAATTCGCGAAATCCGTGTAATCCGCGGCTAAGCTCTTGTTTCTTTGGCTTTGAACGGCGTCTGTTGCACCGTGGTATTACTAAGCAGGACACCACGTAAAACGTGTTATTTATGCCAGAAGAGATAATAATGAAGACACCGCACCACATATCTGATTTTTTGATGGCCCTTCAACAACATGTTGGCCGAATCGCTCACAAATTGAATGTGCTTTCACGCGGCTGGTTACGGGTCTTATGGGCTGCGACACAAAGGACTCTAAAGCCTGATACTGGAATCATGGCCTCAGCCATCGCCTATTTTGCGCTGTTTTCACTCTTTCCATTAATTCTCTTGAGCATCTCCATTGCGAGTTTTGGCCTTGGCCCGAAGATAGACCAGCACGTTATTGTTCAAAGGCTGGAATTCATTGCGCCGGCCCTGGGTCAATTATTGGGGAAAAACATAGATCAGATCATTCGAGCACGCGGGGCTGTCGGCAGCGCCGCTTTGATCGGTCTGATATGGTCAGCCTCTTCGGTCTTTTACACACTCAATCATACGCTTAATGACATCTGGGATATGAAGCAAAGCCGCGCGGCCTGGAGGCGGCGGGGAAGAGCGATCCTGTTTGTGCTGGCTTTTGTCGGGCCGACTCTCTTCCTGATCTCCCTTGCAGGCAGTGTGATCGCCAACCTCCGATTTTGGCTGCCCAACCTGATCCTGCCCCTTAGTGGATGGATCGGTTCGGCGCTGACTACCCTATTGGATATTGCTTTATTTATGGCAGTGTATATGATGCTCCCACACGGGAAATCCACCTGGCGTGAGGTTTTGCCCGGCGCAATGGGAGCCGGGTTACTATGGGAGCTTGCAAAGAAAACCTTTTTGGCCTTCGTTGCCACTTATATTTCAATTTCAAATCTGGTGTATGGAACAGTGGCAACCATTATTGCCTTTCTATTTTGGGCGTATATCAGCAGCCTGGTCTTCATCTTTGGGGCTTTTGTGAGCGTGGCTTATTGGGAGCATAAACAGAAGGAAGTTTCCTAAATTAAAATACACGCTGAGTTATCCTCAGCGTGCACCCCAATTCCCCTTTTCGTATCTGCATTCCCCTCACGACCACCGATACGCCGAAAAGCAATAATTAATCTGCAACCATACTGATAAAAACGGGCACGATGGATGGGTCAAAATGCTGGCCTGATTGTTTGAGAATGTAATCGAGTGCATCCGTCTTGGACCAGGCAGGCCGATAAGGCCGGTCTGATGTAAGTGCGTCATACACATCGGCAAAGGCGAAGATGCGTGCAAAGAGCGGGATGGCTTCCCCTGCAAGCCCATCGGGATAACCGCTTCCGTCCCATTTTTCGTGGTGTGAACGCGGGATCGGCAATACCAATGCAAAATATGGAATCGGTTTAAGGATTTCCGCAGCGATCAGAGGATGCCGCCGCATGATTACCCATTCGTCCTCTGTCAGCGGGCCGGGTTTAAACAGGATGCTGTCTGGAATCGCCACCTTTCCCATATCATGCAAAATGGATCCGCGTTTGATATGGATCAGATCTGAGTCAGGGATGCCCATGCGGCGAGCAAGCCGTAGCGTTAGATTTGTAACGCGGCGAGTATGACCTTCCGTCTCTTGGTCGCGAAGATAAAGAGCGTTCGACCAGCTTTCAATTGTCCTGTCATATGCAAGGGTTAATTCTATATTCGATGATTGTTTATGTTTGGTAATGTTCCTGACGAACATAATGTTCTGATCCCCGGTAAAAGGGACAAGGCAGGATTCGTACCAGAACTCGCCTGCGTGCATCGGGAGCATATATTCAAACAGGGCCACTTTGCTTCCATTATGAAGCTCGCGAATTGCATTTTCATATTTCTGGCGGGCTTCACCGGGGAAAAAATCCTGAAATCTCAAAGGAGCTTGCGGGGGAACTGGAACTTTCAGTTGTGAGCCGCTGCCGGCTTTATAATCCAGTATCTTTCCGCTGTGATCCAACACAAGCAGAATATCGTCAAATGCCTCGAACATGGCGTTTAGCCTCTGTGCGGGGTTGGGAAGTTTGTTCAACATAAGGTCTGTGATCATAGCAATAGGCGGATGTGGATGGTTGCAGGAATTCTGTTGTTACTGCAATTTTTTCACATGATGGTTGCCTGATACTCAAGTTAGTATTGATTCCTAAGGGCTCTATTTATTTGCCTGGCAAAGTCGGTGAGTGATTCTGCGCGGATAGAGGCGATCAGGTCACGTTCTTCATTGCTGAGCGAAAAGGTCTCACCAAGGTATCCTTTTTGAAGCGCGACCTGGGGGTCTTGAAGGAGCTGTTGGCAAAACTGGCGATTGACGATTGCAGCGGCGAAGATACGGCTCAATCCGTTTGATTCGGAGATGGGTGCCATACTGATTTTCATTTTAGGTTGATAGGTAAGTGGAGAGATCATGGTGTTATACCTCCAAGGGTAAGGTTTTTTTGTGGGATTCTCTGGCGGGCCAGCAACCAGAAAACACCGATAGCGATAAATACGTCACCGAGGCTGAAGGCCACCTGGTAGGTGGACCAGGCCGGGGGTAGGAAACGATCCGCAAGCCATTCGAAGCGGGTATGCTCCGGGATTAGGAGAATGTCTTTCGTGCCAAAGCGCTGGCCAGGCTGGATATCATCCAATACTTCCTGTGGAACCAGATGACTTGCCGTTTGCGGGCTGATCGGCATAAACCCGCCGTTCGCTGCCATAACCGTTAGGTTGAGTGCCGCTCCAATAAGCAGGATTTTCATCCCGGGCAGTTCTCGGTTGAACCAGGCAAACCCCAGAAACAGGAGCTGGGAGGTGGTTAGAAGAACTGCCGCCCATGAATTTGGGACTCCCTGGCGGGCATTCGGAAGATAGAAGAGGATGAACTGCGGCAGGAAGGCGGCAAAGACCATCCAAAGATGCTTCAAATCAGGCGGCTGGTATGGGTGACCGCGCCAACGCGCCCACCCCAAACCCAGCAGCAATCCCGTCACAATGCCGGCAAGCAGGATCACTATTTGGTTACGCCACCACCATCATCCGGGGCGCCAACGCCGAGAACAAGCATTGTCAGGGAGAGGATGACGAAGAAGAGTTGAATATGTTGGCGGTTGATCTTTGGGAGGGATGAAACGATGAGATTAATTTTGTTATTCATGGCAGGTTTCCTTTTGAATTTATGGGTTGGGTTAATTTGTTAATTACAAGATACTCATTCCCAGGCTTCAAAGGAGGCTTCAAAAGATTAAAAAGAAACAGCCCTAAAAAGGGCTGTTTTGAAAATTTGTATAGATGTATTTAGTGCAAGGGTTTATTTTGTCAGGCGCTGGTAAAGTGCCCGGGTATCGTCTGAGGGTGGCAAGTTGAACAGCTCTTTCATGGCATCCAGGCAGGATTGATAAATGCGTGTGATGGAAGCGCGGTCGCCAAGGCGGCTGTAGGTTTGCATGGCTGCCCGATATGCCGCTTCACAAGCAGGGTCATATTCAATTGCTCGCTTGCAAGCTATGAGCGCATTTTCAGGCTGTGCATGTTTTTGATATAAATCTGCCAGGGTTACAAGCGCATTGAGATATGCCTGGCCCAAACGTTCTCGGTCGTGCAGTGCCCAATCCGCATATATATCATTTAGATATGGGCCAAGCACCAGGTCCACCGCTTTTTGATACAGGCTTATTTGTTCCCTGGCATCTTCCGTTGATTTCGCCTTGGCGAGAAAATATTCGAATGCCTCAACATCATATTCATAATCAAGGTTGCGGTTAAAGCTATAGAAAACATCCTTGAAAATAATGACATCCTGGCCGATGGCACGGCGCAGCCGGTAGATCTCATTCTTGAAACGCAATTTTAGTTTGGATGGTTCATATACATCGGGCCAAAGCACCTCGCCGACTTGCTCCTTGGCGAGCGGTTTGGATATTGAGAGCAGGTAAAAAAACAAATCGCGAACTGACTGGGTTTGCCAATCTGATAAGGCCAGCGGTTTGTCAGCGACGTAAACAGTAGCCGACCCAAAAGCCTGAACGGTGATGTGGGGAGTAGGGCTCGGAACCACATGCGCCTGCCGCCGTAATTGACGACGAATCGCAGGTATTTTGCCTGCAAGGCGGTCAGCCTGCGCAAACAGTTCACGAGCGGTGCGCCCAATCGTTGAGTCCTTTTGCAGGCCGTTCAACCAGTCACGCGCCTGGAGAGCGGTGATCAGGATGGTATTGGAAAATTTTCCGCGGTTCGCAGGCATAGCAGTGACGATCTTAATGACTTCATTGTGATCACCCTCCTGATTACAAGCCGCTGCGCGCCATAGACGAGCCGAAACTGCTTCAATACTCCGGCCGTCTTCAGTAAAATGTTTTTCTGCACCTTCCAATTCCTCAACGGCCTTGTGTGGGTTGCCTTCCAACAAATAAAGACGCCCATGAAAAAGATTGAGCAAGCCATTCTCATAGTTTGAACCGCCTGAGTGAATTGAACCCATTACTTGTTCGATAATCTCACGAACAAGGGCGGGGTCCTTTTGCAATAATGCCAGATTTGCCTGCGCGAACGCAAGAAAGTGAAGCAAGAAACGATCATCCAGGTCTTGAAGAACTTCAGATGCATGTTGATAGTTTTGCTGAGCCATTTCAAAATCTTCCAGTTCGGCGTACAGGTCCCCCAGCCCAATGGAAATCAATATATCGAGGCGGGTATAGTGACTGCGCTGGGCACAAAGCAGGCCCTCTTCGAAAGTTAGTGCGGCCTTTTCATATTCACCCTGACCATGATACATACCTGCCATATTATTCAGCAGGCTTGCCTGCCAGAAAAGATTCCCTTCCTGCCGCCAGATATTCAGGGCTTTTTCATAAGCAGTGGTTGCATCCGAGTAATTTCCAATCGCCCGATAGGCCATCCCGGTCTCCATGTATAAGACCGGTATATTGGCTTCATCCTTCAAACGTATGTACAAGCCCAGGGATTTATCAAGAAACTCTATCGAGTTGCGCGCGTGCCCCAAACGATATAAAACCAATCCCTTGATCCGAAGGGCTTCCGCATAAAGCATACTAAGGTCATCGTGATCTTCAGCTAATTGGATTACCTCATTTACATCGAGAAGCGCTTTTTCGTATTCGCCGAGAAAACGGTAGACAATGGCACGCCGCGATAAGGTCAGGGCTGTCCCAAAGATATTTTCCTGCTGACGAAACAACCGTTCCGCTTCATTTAACAACGTTAAACCTTCCCGTAAATTCCCTTTTGTGTAAGTGATCGTCCCTCGAATGGAAAGCAGACCTGGTCGCGTCCGCAACATGGATGTGGGCAGGTCATTCAGCCAGGATTCCAGTGTGAGATGCGCACGCTGCACCATGGATGTGCTGGCTCGTTCGATCATCCCGGCCAGCAGATCCATATCATTCAGTTTCAGGCAGATATGGTGAGCATTTTCCCATTCGCCCATAGCCTCATAAGCGGATTCGAGGCGGGAGAGGATCAGCGTTACTTCCTGCGGGCGTTCCCATTCAAAACGCGCGCGGATAAAATCACGGAAGAGGTGATGATAGCGCAGCCATCTCCCGTCCGCGCCGACAGGCAGGGCAAATAAATTATTATTGGAGATGGTCTTTATCCATTTTTGCCAGTCTTGTTCTTCTGAGTAAAATGGTGACAGAACCATCTCACAAAGGGATGCATCGAATTCTTCAAACAGGGCGGTGCGTAAAATAAACTCCTGCAAATCAGCGGGTTGTTGACCCAGCACTTGTTGACCCAGATAATCGAATAATGCTGTTCCATCTCCAGCGGCAAGGTTGGTTGGGTTCTTTGGCAGAATCTCCGCCCCTGAGAACTGCAGACCTGTGATCCACCCTTCGGTCTCTTCAATTAATTCTCTGGCTTGTTCATCCGAAATTTGCAGGTTGTTATTTTGTGCGAGCAAGGCCTGCAGTTCCTGCGGCTGAAAGGCGAGGTCTGAAAAACTCAAGCCGCTGACTTGTTCACGCGCCACAAGCAGGGGTAGGTTACTCAATCCGGTGAGAATCCGCGAGGATATTACCAGATGACAGTTCTCATCCATCAATTGAATAAAGCGGTTGATAAAATCCTGAACGGGCCGCACACCCTCCAGCAGGTGAAAGTCATCCAGCACAAAAATAAAATGCTCGCGGATCTTTTCGATGATCTCATTGCAGATCGTTACCAGCAGGCGTTCCATATCCTGCTCGAACGAGGACATGTTCTCAAGAACATTTTTCGACTGACTGCCAAAATTTGGAAAACGCTCTGCCAGTGCAGCAATAAAATATGCTGCAAAACGTTGAGGTTCGCGGTCCAGTTCATCCAGCGCCAGCCAGCAGGAGGGCAATTCACTTTGATCGACCAGGTCGATCAATAAGGAAGTCTTCCCATATCCTGCAGGTGCAGACACAAGTGCCAGTTTTCTATCGAGCGCCTCGAACAGCATATCCAACAGCCGTTTGCGCGTGAGAAGTTCAGAGCGTCGGCGGGGCGGAATGATCTTGGTTTTACTAACAGGGATGGATAACATGTATTTGCATTGCCTATCAAGCTGACAAAACCGATCGACACGATCCGTTTCATATTTTATCCTGTAAATGGCTCTCCGGGACTTGGCATGACTTGTACACCAACTTCGCGGAAAAGAACTGATTATTAAGTCACAAAATAGTCGCTTTGGACGCGAGTGTATAATGTCTGAATATGAAATCTAAAATTTCACCGTTATTTTTATGGGTCATGCTTTGTATTCTCTTTACCATATATCTTTTTCAGCCGGGGTATATGGACAATGACGCAATTGATCAGTTTATACAGGCAGGAAGCGGCGTCTATAGCGACTGGCACCCTCCGGTCATGAGTTGGGTTTGGGGGCAGATAAATCTTCTCATTCCCGGACCCATGGGAATGTTTTTATTTCAGGTTGTTTTATTCTGGGCCGGGCTTGGCATGTTAATAAAATTTTTATCTCCCAATTCAGCAGGCGGGAATTTATACCTGTTGATCGGATTTTACCCGCCCGCGTTCATGCTTCTAAGTACAATGGTCAAGGATGTCTCCATGACATCTGCCTTGATCTTTGGGTTCTCCCTTATTTTATTATCTGGAAAAAGCCGATCCATCAAACTTTTTATTCCAGGAGTTATTTTCCTGGGATATGGGATGTTGATCAGGCATAATGCGATTTTGGCTGTTTTCCCTTTATTTCTGTATTCAGGATTTGTATTGGCTGAAATCTATTCCTTCAAAACAGGCAGGCAGCTCTCGTTTTGGAAAAACATGATTTCAGGCTTCGTTCTTTTCGCCATTGTTTTTGTGATCGGAAACCTGGCAGATAATTTGATCACAAAAACAAAAACATACCCCTTCCAGCAGATCATGTTACATGATCTTGCGGGTATCTCGATACATACAAAAACATACGTCATTCCAGAATATATGGCTTCTTCTCAGCAGCCAACCCTTATGGATCTGAAGCAGATTTACCGGATAAGGTCGATGAAAAATTTGTACTGGCCCGATTTTACGAATATTCATTTCAAGATACTCGAAGACCCTGCACTGGTCAAAGATCTTGCAAATACCTGGATTAGTGAGGTTGTTGACCATCCGAGAGCATATCTCAAGCATCGTTTGAATGTGTTTGTGGGTGTCCTTAATTTGAAAACCGGGCGTGTGTGTGCCCCCTATTATTATGAAGAGACCATTTACAAGCCAAAGGGTCGTTATCAAAGCGAAGGAAATTACTTTTCAGCCAACCCGTCAACAGACCTTCTTTTTACCTGGATGGAACCCTTGCGGACAAGTTTTATTTATTTGAACTGGATATATGTCCTTATTTCACTAGTGTCATTTGCAGCCTCGCTTTTTCTCTTTCTCGAGACTCGGCCCAACAGGCAGTCCTATGCGGCTATTGCGCTAGTCTTGAGCGCGAGTGGATCTTTATATGGTTTGGGATATGTCTTTGTTGCGACTGCCTGTGATTTCCGAATGGTCTACTGGGATGTGATAGTGATGTTAATGTTATCCATTCTTTTAATTCAAGCACGGATTGAAAGAAAGCAGTGATTAGTGAAAATCCATTTATTGCACCCATGTCACAACGTAGCCATAAAATTTTAAGCCAACCGTTAACTTCATAGTTGAACATGCGTGCTATAATCGCATTTAGTTCGATAGTTGCATAGTTTTGTGGTTACGTAGTTGAACCGCTACCTCCACCTATCAAACTAAACAACTGCCAGACTACCTAACTATGAGTTTCGCCCACTTACACGTCCACACTGAATATTCACTGCTCGACGGCTTCTCGAATATCAAGAAGCTGGTTCGGCGCGTCAAGGAAATGGACATGCCCGCTGTGGCTATCACAGACCACGGCACAATGTTCGGGGTGATCGATTTTTACAAGGCCGCCAAAGCGGAAGGGGTCAAGCCGATCATTGGACTCGAAGCCTACATGGCCGCCCGTGGCATGAAGGATAAGGATTCAAAACTCGATCGTTCCTCCTTTCACCTGCTTCTGCTTGCTGAAAATGAAACTGGCTACAAGAATCTGCTGAAGATCGCCTCCGCTGCACAGTTGGAGGGCTTCTATTATTATCCGCGCATTGACCATGACTTCCTGGCCGCACATTCCGAGGGATTGATCTGCACTTCAGGCTGCATGTCTGCTGAGATTCCACGCTCGTTATTACAAGACAAACCCGAAGAAGCCGTGCGCCGTATGAACTGGTATTACGATGTCTTCGGCAAAGACAATTTCTTCGTTGAGCTGCAGCAGCATAACATCAAAGAGATCACAGACTTAAATAAAAAATTGCTTGAAATGGGCGCACGTTACGAGGCGAATTACATCGCCACCAATGACGTGCATTATGTAAACCAGGAGGATTCGCGTCTGCAGGATATTCTGCTCGCGATCCAGACCAACTCTACAGTCAATGACCCGGACCGAATGCGCATGTCGGATGATTCATACTTCCTGCGTTCGCCATCCGAAATGAATCGCCTCTTCGCTGAGGTGCCTTCATCGCTTTCAAATACTTTGCTAATTGCCGAGCGTTGTAATGTAGACCTTGGCTTCAAAAGTTATCATCTGCCTGAGTTCACCGTTCCGGATGGATATACCGGTGAAACCTATCTCCGCTTTTTGTGCGAGGCCGGGGCGAGGAAAAGATACAAGGATGACGCAACCAGCCAACAGATTAAAGAAAGACTCGATTACGAATTAAGCGTCGTCCACGAAATGGGATTCGATGCCTACTTCCTGATCGTATGGGATCTGTGTCGCTTCGCCCGTGAAAATGGAATTTGGTACAACGCGCGCGGCTCCGCGGCTGGCTCGATCATCGCTTATACGCTTGAGATCACGATGGTGGACCCGCTCGAACATGCGCTCATCTTCGAACGCTTCTTGAACCCTGGCCGTATCTCGATGCCCGATATTGACCTTGATTTCCGTGATGATCGCCGCTCTGAAATGCTGGAATATTGCGCGCAAAAATACGGCAATGACAAGGTGGCGCAGATTATCACCTTCGGCACGATGGGAACCAAAGCCGCCATCCGTGATGTGGCGCGCGTGATGGAAATTCCATTGCCCGAAGTGGACCGGGTTGCCAAGCTTGTGCCTTTCGTTTCAGGCCGCTCCACAACCATGAAAGATGCGATGGAAGTGGCCGAATTCAAGGATATTTATGACAAGCAAAAACACCTGCGTGATGTGATCGACATCGCCGCAAAAATGGAAGGGACCGTGCGCAACGCTGGCACACATGCGGCAGGTGTGGTCATTTCCGATAAGCCGATTGTGGATTACCTCCCGCTGCATCGCCCAACTTCAAATTCAGAAGATACACCCATCAAATCAGTGACCCAGTTTGAGATGGGCATTCTCGATTCGCTGGGCATGTTGAAAGTGGATTTCCTCGGCCTGATCACGTTGACCGTGATGGCACGCGCCTGTGACCTGATCGAAAAACGTCATGGCATCAAATTTGATCTGAGTAACATTCCGCTTAATGATATGAAATCTTTTGAATTAATGGGAAGCGGGCAAACAGCAGGGCTGTTCCAAATTGAAGGCGGAGGCATGACGCGCTGGATCGTGCAGATGAAGCCCAAGTCTTTGGATAACATCATCGCCATGGTCGCGTTGTACCGCCCGGGCCCAATGCAGTTTATTCCCGATTACATCTCGCGCATGCACGGCGAATCAGAGGTGGAGTATCGACACCCCGCCATGCAGCCGATCTTCCAGGATACGTATGGCATCCCCGTGTATCAGGAACAACTGATGCGCGCCGCGGTGGAACTCGCAGGCTACACTCCTTCCGAATCCGATGACCTGCGCAAAGCCATATCAAAGAAGAAGAAGGAAGACATTGAAAAACATCGCGCCAAGTTCGTGAAGGGCGCAGTTGAAAAAGGCATGGATAAATCCATTGCCGACGCAATTTACATGGATTGGGAAGAGTTCGCGAGGTATGGATTTAATAAAAGCCATGCCGCCGATTATGGCGTGATCGCCGTACAGACTGCATACCTCAAAGCGCATTATCCAGCTGAATATATGGCAGCGCTTATGTCTGCTTCGGCGGGACAAACTGAAAAGGTGGCGCTCTACGTTGCGGATGCGCGCGCCATGGGTGTGCCTGTGCTTGCGCCTGATATCAACGCCTCTGAATGGGACTTTGGCATTGAAGATATAGATGGCAAACCAAGCATTCGTTTTGGATTAGGCGCAATTAAAAATGTCAGTGAAGGTGCTGTCAGCATTATCATTCAGGCTCGCAAGGAAAATAAATTCACTGACCTCAACGATTTCGCCCGCCGCGTGGATTTGCGTACCGTTGGCAAACGCTCGCTCGAATGTCTCATCAAAGTGGGTGCGCTTGATCAATTCGGCAACCGTGCATCCATGCTGGCTTCATTGGATCGCATCGTAGCCATCAGCAGTAATCACTTCCGTGCCGCGGATGCAGGGCAGATGAGTCTCTTCGGTGCGAACACCGGCGTTGTGGAAGCGATCCAACTGCCCGAAGTAAAAGATGTTGAGAAGCGCGACATGCTCAATTGGGAACGTGAACTCATTGGCCTTTATATTTCAGACCATCCGCTCAACGAATTCCAAACACAGCTCGCGCAGATCGTCAGCTATTTCTCCGGTCAATTACCCGAAGCCAATCACGAGGAAAAAGTCCGCGTGGCAGGGCTCATCACAGCCGTTCGTCCGTACACCACCAAAACTGGCAAGCCCATGGGCTTCGTCACCATGGAAGATATTCAAGGCAATATCGAACTCGTGCTCTTTCCAAAAACATGGGAAAAATTCCGCGATGGCATGAGCATCGGGCAGATCATTATTGTGGAAGGCAAGGTGGATCAGAGCAATCCGCCGCCCAAGATTTTGGTGGATACGATCAGGACCGAGATCAATGTGACCATGGCCTTGGATGATACATACGCCAAACAAGATTCGACTCCCAAGCCTTTGCTCCCGCGCACCGAAGTGGACTCGCCCCGCCGACCCGCCTCAACACCTAAGCCGACAACTGTTCCTATTCAAAAGGCGACCCAACAACCCAAGCCGCTTGCACCTAAACCCATACCACAAGTTGCAGAAAAATCGCCCGCTTATACCCCCCTGTCATCCCCCCAAATTCCCGGGGAATTTGGGGGGAGCGAGGGGGGGGATATGCCGCCCCCGCCAGATAACTTCCCTGATGGCTGGGACAGTGAATGGCAACCGTCCTTTGACGAGGTTGCAATTGCGGCAAAGCCTGAACCAAAATTTAATAAAGATGAGGAAGTAACTCCGCCTTTGGTGACTCGTGCGGTCACAGCGTTGGCAAGTGTCGAAGAGTTGGAGCAGGCCGAAGAACGGCATGAAGCGATGCTTCCATCTTTGTATGTCCCACTGGCAAAAGAGGACAAAAACAAGGAACACCCGCCGCAGCAGATCACCGTCACGCTTCGTTCAACCGGTGACCATGACCGCGACAAGCGCCGCATCAAGACTTTATACGGCACGCTCATCTCGCATCATGGCCGCGATAAGTTCAGTTTTCAGATCTTTGAGAATGGCAAGGGACACCTGATCGACTTCCCCAACGACACCACCCGCATCGGCCCCGAACTACTGGAGCGGCTCAAGAAGCTGATGGGCGAAGAAGCCTGGCGCGTGGAGCCGATTACGTTTCAATAAGTGATTCCAGAGACATGTCTTATGAATCAAAAAGTTATCACACCAAATATTCTTTCACTTTCTTCTTTATTTTTAGAACCCACTTTTGGAGATATTAACTTAGCGATTGCAACAGGTTTTGTCTGGGAGAATAACGGGGAATTTTTTCTGATCACTAATTGGCATGTTGTTTCTGGTCTTCACCCTGAAACCAAACAATCTATAGATCCCAATGGTGCAACTCCTGACTTCATCAAGGTTTGGCTTCATCATTCTGACGGTTTAGGAAAGTGGGGATCTTATGACATTCCACTCTTTGACAAACAAAATCGACCAGTATGGAAAGAACATAAAGATTACGGGCCCAATGTTGATGTTGTAGCTATTAAGCTAGTTATACCGCCCGAATTCAGAGTATTTCCAATTAATAAATTTTTGAAAGATGAATTCAAAACAGAAATTGCTCAAGATGTGTTTATATTAGGCTATCCAAAAGGTATTACTGGTGCGGGAAAGCTCCCAATATGGAAACGTGGCAGCATAGCGTCAGAGCCAGATGCAAATCTTGGCAACCTACCCAAATTATTAATCGACAGTACAACAAGAGAAGGAATGTCAGGAGCGCCAGTTATTGCTCAATATGTTGGATATCATGGTGACCCTGTAAATCCTGGCGAAGATGATTGGATTGGAATGGCACGCAAGTTTCTAGGAATATATTCTGGACGTCTACCAGGACAAGATGAATTTGAAGCACATTTAGGAATTGTATGGAAACAATCGTCGATTGAAGAAATTGTTGAGTCCGGCATTAGACCCGAATGATTTATACTAAAATTAGTTAGTTTCTCTAATAGACCTCCGAGATTTTGAATATCTCGGAGGTCTATTACAATGCCTATTATGACCACAAACCTTCTTGAACTCGCCCGAAAAAACGGAAACCCAATCATCCAGGGGAATCAAGTCACCTTTGTGTGGTGTTATCCATACCGCACTGCTTCACATCGTTCGCACTTGGGTCTTCCGCAAAGCAAGGCATAGGGGTTCCCGTGGATCTTTTCCACCACAGCTTTCAGTAAACCTTTTAAACGAATAGCCTGCACCAGCGCGTCGTTGATCTCCACACGGCGCGTATATTTTTCGACATCAGGGATAATGGCATTGAAGCCTTCGGAATCTCCGGGGAAGCCAGGGCATTCCACTACGCGATCCTTCGTCAATGCCCAGCGGATGAACTGTATCCGTCCCGCAAGTTTTTCAGCATAATGAATGCTGTTCTTTACGGCCCCCACTTCATATCCATTGCAAACTGCAGGAGCGGGAGCATGGCTTTTTGCCCATCGGCGTAATACAGTTGCGCCGCGCCGCCTTGATAGATTTCAGGAAGGGCTGGGTTGGCAACAATCACAAAGCTGGCATCCGGTGCCCAGAGTGCTTCATTCATATTTTGGAATGTCTCTGGGCGCAGAACGGTTCGGCCTGTCACACCATCCGCAGCCGAGCGGACGAGTTGCAAGGGCGGGCGGTTGATGAATTCTTCCGGGTTGGGAACACTGGCATAGAAATAATATAGCTGCCCATTCGGGGCGAGGAAGGGGTTATCAGCTACTTCGGCAGGATTAGAGTCAAAATCGCCTAAAAGCAAAGTGGTGACATCACCCGTGGTTGTATCCACCCGCCAAAGACCGGCCCTGAACATGCCTGAGCTTGGGCTGGCCGCAAACAGCGTGGATGCATCTTCGCTGAGATCGTAATCACCGCAGCAAATGATCGCACCTTCGCCGCCATTCAAGCGCACCAATGCACCTCCGTTTACATAATAGATCGCAGTGGATGCGCCTTCGTAATATCCCAGCGTGATGATAAGTTTGCTGCCATCGGATGAATACATTTCAGGCCAGTACAACTCTTGCGGAACAAAGAGCCCGCCGCCAAGATCATTTATTTGATCTTCCAGCACACGGTTGGACTGTCCGCTTATAATCGAATAGAAATTCAAGCCTTTATGACCGAAAGCAATCGTTTGACCATCCGGTGACCAGACCGGGCTGGTGATATTGGTCATGAAGGGATTGTTCTCATCGGCCACACCGCCTTCCACGATCATACTGCGGCTGCTTCCATCGGCGTTGACGTTGAGTAATTGGTTATTGGACACATACACAACGCTTCCATCTACAGGGGAGACATCGTAATCGCTCACAGCCGCAGGCTCAAATGTGAGTTGTGTGACTGTAACTCCATCCTTCTCCAGCCGATAGACTTGTGCGAGTCCTGCAGCGTCATTGTTGAGAAAATACATCGAATGCGGGAGCAGGCCTGAGGCGGCGCCCGGAGTGGGTTGAAGAGTCGCGGGTGAAGGTTCGGGCCCTTGTGTCAACGCTTGAAATGTAGCCGCCACAATCGTCTCTACATTGGCGGGGCTTTCGGGGGCTGCCGTCCCAGCAGGTGGAATCGCACAAGCGATGGCGGCAATCAACAGAACAATTAATGCAAGAAGATGATTCGATTTTTTAAACATAAATACCTCATGAATTAAGTAAGTGACCTTGGCAAATTAAACAAAACAAAGACGCTGCCAAAACAGGAAAGTTCCTGCTCATTCACGTCTTTGCTGATGCCATTGAAAAAACTAAACTTGTTCGAAATGATGCACAGGGACAACAAAAATGGTGGCGCGTTTTTGATCGGCTTTTGGGGGCAGTGAATTGCGAATGGTTTGCAAGACCGCATCCACCTGATCGTCCTCCACGCCGAGCAGCATGGTCACAACCCCGCTCCGTAAAAAGCCGCCAGTGGATGCCACACGTGTGACGCGGAAACTGCCCGCAGTGAGGGCCTGTGTGAGCATATCGGCGTCGTTATCTTTGATGATGACAATGATCATTTTCATGGTGAATTCTCCTCAACACTTAAACCTGACAGGTCTTATGAGCGTGCTTGACGACTCAGACCTTGGGATGGATGGCAGCGACAATAAACCCGAGTCCGCGGAGACCTGTCAGGTTTGCTTTAGATCTGTTCAAACCTTTCTACCGGCAAAGCAAACACAGTTGCGCCGCCTACGGTAACAGGCACAGGCGCGGGCATGGGCATGGGTGAACCTTCAAGCGGAAGCGTCATATATTCAATGCGCTGACGGCAGGCTTCATGCAATGCGGCCAATGCCTCGGATTCTTTTTCAACAGGCAAGCCGATCAGCAGGGTGGCGTTGCGCCTTCCTAAAAATCCGCCCGAGCTTGAAAGATAAGTAAGCGCCGCGCCAATATTTTGCAATGCCTTGGTTGCGGCTTCGAGATCCTGGTCTTGTACCACGGCGACAAGTAGTAAGTGAACGGCTGAGTCTTTCATATTGATACCTCTGTCATGATTCGCTAAAACCAATTATAGACAATAGTATACAAAATACTGGCAATTGTACAAGTCACCAACATCACAGGCAGCCCGCGTTTCACCCACAAAGTTGAGGTGATGGGCGTGCGTGTCCTTTCTGAAAGCTTTGCCACGATGATGTTGGTGGTCGCACCGACAATGGTTCCATTGCCGCCAAACCCCGCACCGAAGGCAAGTGCCCACCACAAAGGCGTCACATCCATGCCTGTTGCGCCGAGTCCCTGAATGACGGGAATAAGCGCGATTGTGATCGGGATATTATCCACGACTGCGGAGAGGGCGGCGACGATCCAGATCAGGCACACGCCAAATAAGACAGGTGAGATGTTAGATGCGCTTCCCAATAAGCCGACAACTGCTTCCAATACCCCAGCCGACTCCAACCCCCCGACCATGATGAAAAGCGAAGCGAAGAAGATGAGCACACTCCATTCGATCTTCTTAAGCATCTCATCGAGATCGGGCTGTACCCAGGCCAATGCTATCGCCGCTGCGCCTAACGCAATAAACGACGGGCTGATATGCAGCAAATGGTGGACAAAGAAAAAGAGGATGGCAACACCCAGCACGATCAAAATACGGCGCGCAGTATAAGGGTGGTTGAACGATTCTGCGGGGTCAAGTTTCATTACAGCGCGGACGTTGCGCGGGCGTTTGGATAATTCTTTCTTGAAAAGATAGCGCAGCAAGAACATGGTCCCTATCCATGTCACTACTACGATCGGCATCGAATATACAAGAAAGTCGTTGAAGGAAAAGCCAGCCGCGGAGCCGATCAACACGTTTGGCGGATCACCGATCAAGGTGGCCACGCCGCCTGTATTGGATAACAATGCTTCCGCAATGAGATAGGGAATGGGATTGATACCCAGGATTTCACTGATCAGGATCGTTACTGGCGCGATCAATACGATGGTTGTCACGTTCGGGAGGAACATCGCCAGGACGGTGGTGATGCTCCCAAGCAGGACGAACAAACGCATGGGGTTTCCCTTTGACGCGCGCGCTGCGAGTACCGCCAAGTATTCGAAAAATCCTGTTGGCTCAAGCATTGCCACAAGGATCATCATGCCCAATAGCAGGCCCAAGGTGTTGAAGTCAATCGCTTCGAGCGCAGCTTCCTCTGAATAAAAATTCAGGAGCCTGCCCGTGAGTACCATGAACGCCGCCCCGGCAATGGCCGTGATGGAGCGGTTGTACTTCTCCGAAAATATGAGACCCAGGCTTCCAAAAAAGATGACGGTTGATAAGATGGCAGGGATGAGCATGTTCAATCCGCCTTTTCCCAGGCGGATAGAATGGCGATACCGATATCCACACGTGAGGCAACGCCTGCCAGTTTTCCCTCTTTTGAAACAACCAGAATATCGTGCAGGTTGTGTTGCAGCATTAAAGCATACGCACGTAATAACCCAGAATCCGCTTCCACGGTGATGGCTTCCTTCATCAATGATTTTATGGATTTATCCAATGTCTTCGCAGGCGGGCGGGTGGTCTCCACGGCGCCAAAGTCATGGACAAAATCCACATCCGCGATGAAGTTGACAAAGTCCGGCAGTTCCAGGGAGAGCAGGTCACGCAAGCCGACTACACCAACGGGCTTGTTGTCCTTATCTACAACCGGTAAAAGGCCCACGTGTTTCTTCACAAATACTGCTGCCGCCTCGCGTATGGATGACGCCAAATGGATTGAAACCACATTATGTTTCATGCAGGATGATACGTTCATACAGCCTCCGAACGGTAATTGAATTTTGAAAGTATAACCCAAAGAATTATTTTAATTTTCATCCCACATGATAAGGCTTTGCGTTTTCAGGGATGTGGTCATACACTTCATCCAATGGAATTCCTTGTGAGTGGCAAATGATGATTGCCAGGGGAACGCCATGTGCAACGATCAACACGGATTGGTCGGCATGTTTTCCTGCGATGTCATCCACGGCTGCGATGACACGTTCTGCAACTTCCAAGGGAGATTCGCCTTGCGGCGCTCGCGTATGAAGAGGGTCTCGTGTGCGTTCTGCCAATTCCTGCGGATATCTTTCCTGAATTTCGACGGAGAGCATCCCCTCCCACTCGCCAAGATTCATTTCCCGCAGGCGCGGCTCCAGCGTAACCCTCAGCCCCATAGGTTCAGCGACCAGCTCCGCAGTCTGGCGTGAACGAAGCAGGTCGCTGGAATAGATCGCGGAAAAGCGCACATCCTTCAATTGGTCATAAGCAGCAAGTGCCTGGG
Organism: Candidatus Villigracilis sp.; assembly: GCF_057083605.1. Lineage (NCBI taxonomy): Bacteria > Bacillati > Chloroflexota > Anaerolineae > Anaerolineales > Candidatus Villigracilaceae > Candidatus Villigracilis > Candidatus Villigracilis sp. The sequence continues at coordinate 30,576 of NZ_JBXMTI010000080.1, forward strand.
CGCGTCCCATATTATTTAATGCTGGCGCGTGTGGAGCCTGTCCCTGCCATCGGCCTGTCAAATTCCAATCGGTTTGTCCGTGACGAACCAGCCACAGATCCGTCGTCATTGGTTTCGTTTCAAATATTCCTGAACTTCGATCATGGGCGGACGTTCACGTTCGGCGATCTCTTCCACTTCCAGAAAATAACCTTTATTTCCATGGCGGATCAATTTCATCGACCTGTTCACATCCTCCAAAACTGCGCGCCCGAAGCGGCTTTCCAATTTGCGAAATACGGTTTGGATAATGGCAAAAGACATTTTGCTCAACGCCTCCAGATGCTGGTTGTGATGGATGCGTTCAAGCAAATCCACTTGAGCGATGGCGTGCAGGCCGAACTTTTCATAAATATCGATCAGCATTCCAGTTTCAACACCATAGCCGGAGAAGAAGGGGATTTGTTCCAAGGCTGCGCGCCGGCCTCCATATTCACCGGAAAGCGGCTGAACCACACCGGAAAGTTCGGGGTAGAAGAGATTCAATAATGGCCGCGCAGTTAACTCGGTCACGCGTCCGCCGCCACCTGCCTGAATTTTTCGCCCTACTCTCAAAGGCCGCCGATAGAAGCCTTTTACTAATTGCACTTGCTGATTGGACAATAGCGGCCCGATGATCCCATACACGAAGCGCGGATGAATGTTGACGATGTCGGTATCGATCCACACAATAATGTCGCCGCGCGTCACCAGCAGACTCTTCCACAGACCATCACCTTTGCCCTCCCGTGGTTTTAATCTTTCCAGCAAATGCTGGTGAATATAAACAGGCACATCCGCCTTTTCTGCGATCTCGCGCGTTTGGTCTGTCGAATTTGAATCCATCAAAATGATCTCATCCAGCAGCGGCACTTTTTCGATCAGTTCCTTCTTCATCATGTTGATGACTTTCCCGACTGTTTCCTGTTCGTTGAGGGCAGGCAATGCCAGGCTGATCGTCACACCTTGCTGCCGCTTCAACTCCATCAGCTCATTCAAGTGTGAAAATTCATCGGCATGATATGTATTCTCGGCAAACCATTTATCTACCAGTAACGAGATGGCCTGCACGCCCGCGCTTTCATCATAATTTACCTGCGGCAGTGGTCGTCCGCTTTTCACGGCGATCACCACGCCAGGCGCTTCACGCAAAATACGGTCTGCAAAAGGGCCGAGCGAAACGGTACTTGCTGCGGGCTGGGATGTAGTTCCCACAATGATCACATCCGACTGCTTTGCAGTATCAAGGATCAACTGCGCCGCATCATCTGTAACTGCAAACTGTTTCTGTACCTCGGGCATTTGTTTCAGCACGCGATCGAGCCCCCTGAACGGCGCATCGCTGCCTGCCTCAGGATCATCGCTGGCGCGAAGATGCAGGGCCGTCACGCCTTTTGGATGTAAGCCCAGGCCGACGCGTAGCGCCAATTCAGCATGAGGCCCGCCCCTTACCGGGACGAGGATCTGCTTCGGTTTACTGGAGAGTTTTCCGCGCACCAAAGCGACGTTGCATGGCGGTCGTGTCAACACATCGTTGACTGTCACACCCAGAGCTTGAAAGTGTGCATCCCATTCAAGGCAAAGCAGATCGGGTTCTTCGGCTTGCAATAATTTCACCAATTCCATCCACGGCTGGTATGAGACGATGATCTGGGATTTGCTCGTGATCCGTTCGTCTTTTCCGTGATGTCGCAATTGCTTTCGCAAAGCACGCGCGGCAGGGGCGGCTGTGCTAAGTGATTGCTCGGCAGGTACAACTACGATTCCCACCAGCACGATCTCTGCATCAAAGTGACGCGCAATTTCAAGCGTATGAGCGCCCGGCCCATCATGTACAAAAGGAATGAGGATCTTATGAATAGGGACAAATTCGGAATGTGTTCGCATGAATGTTATCCTCTCACTATCTTGCTCATTCGGGGACTTAACCCCCGAATGAGCAATACCTACACCAACATCGGTGCTATATATTGTTTATAGATCGCATCCCAACGGAAGGTGGAACGGATGCGTATGGCAAGGCGTGCTGACGGGTCTACCTGAAAATAATTCACGATCAAACCTGCAATGTGCTCTGGTCTTTCATCAGGCGAAAAAAAAGTTGCATCGTCCAGTCCCAACTCGCGCAGGGGAGGAATATCCGCGCAAAAGGCTGGTAAATGACTGAATGCGGCTTCGATCAATGGTATTCCAAATCCCTCTTCGCGGCTGGGGAAGAACAACGCATCCGAAACCCGATAAAAATCTGCGATGACTTCATCGGGCAAAAAGGAATCTATCAGTTCTGCCAGAAAATGCACTGAACCCTGCAAGCCCAATTGCGCGCGTAAATTGGAAAGCTGCTCAAAGTATTTGCGATTGTTGGCATTATGCGGGCCTAGTGGGCCAGTCACCACCAACGCAGCCTTTGGAAAATTCTTTTTCAATTCATTCAGGGTATGCAAGGCAAGCTCAATATTCTTGCGGGGCGTCACGCGCACAGGCAATAGCAGAATGGGTGCGGCATCCAGTAAATGCGTTTGTTCAAGCACAGTTTGTGTCTGCTGTTCAAGTTTATAAAAGCGTGCCGCATCCACGCCATTTGGGATTACATGAATGGAATCAGATTCGATTTTCATCAAACCTGCCAATTCTGCGCGGCGCAGTTCAGAGACAACCACGTGTGTGACCCCGCCCCAATCGGTGCGTAACAAGTCCCAGGGGTAGCCATTGTGTAGTTCGTGTTGATAACGCGGTGTTTTCCATGCCAGGTCGTGATGCCAGAGAATCAAATGGGGAAGTTTTTTGGATGTGTGCAATTGATAGAGAGCAGCAGTGAGTGCGAGATTCTTATTCAACGAGCAGACGTTATGCGCGATCAAAAGATCCGTGCCAGATAGCGCGGTTTGTAATTGATTTACGAGTTCATCACGCAGCGACTCGAAATCCTTTGTTACTTCGCCGCGATCCAATTGCTCTTTCATTTTTGTCACGCGCTCATGACGCGAATCCGCAAACGGGATGCTGGTCAACGGAATCTGCTCACTCAATGATTCGCCGCGCGCTGCAATCAAGCGTACGTTATGACCATCCGCAGACATCAGCCGCGCATGATGGGCGATCACACTTTCCACACCGCCGACGATGGGTGGCACGGAGTAGTGAAGAATGGCGATGTTCATATGGTATATCCCAACTGCGTGTCGCTCTGAGGGTAGCGACATCGTGCCCGAAGGGAAAGAGTCTCGCATTTCTTGCGCAGAGGCCCTTCGTCGAAAAGCGGCTCAGGGTGACGCTCCCGAAGGAAGGTCATATCTGCTGACCCAGGCAATCTGCGAGAACGGATTGCAGGCTGTGTTCCAGAACGGTAAAGGAGAAGTGTCGTTTTGCGAGTTGATAGTTTTCCTCAGCCCATTCCTCTGCCTTTGTGGGATTCTGCAGAACGTAACGCACCACTCCCAGCGTCTCCTTGCTGATGAAGCCATCGAACCAGATGGCGCGAAACCCCTTTGGCTTGATGTCCACTTCATAAATGGAATAGTTGTTAACCAGGATTGGACGTCGATAATACACGGCTTCCAAAAAGGCGTTGCCAAATCCTTCAATGCTGGATGGATACGTGACGAGGTCTGCGTGTGGATACACATCGCCCAGTGTATAGATCTTTTTGCCATCAGCTGTCAGTCCGCGTACGTCCTGCACCTGGTCGGCCTCAAAGCGGACGGTTACATTCAGTAAATGGGCATATTCCTGCACACGTTGTTCATAGTCAGTGCCTTCGTCACCTGAGGCATGTGATATCACAAGTTTCGCAGGAAGCTCAAGGCGGCGCACGAGTTCCACGGCGTGTTCTATCCCCTTGCGTTGGATGACGCGTGTGGGCTGCAGGAAAAAGTATTCGCCCGGCTCGATGCCAAAGTCCTCCCGCACGCTTTGGGTGTAGTCATCAGGAACTGGCGGTGGCGAGTCGAAATCCATCACGTTGGGGATCACGCGCGAAGTCACGCCATAACGGGAGGCGATCTGCTGGGCTTGTATCGAATTGATGACTACATGCCGAATGGAAGGCAGGGTGGGGGGAAATGCCGCAGCAAGATAATCTCCCACGCAGTTGACCTGAAAACGCTGGCGCTCCCAATGAAAATCATGATGGTGAGCGATGGTGGGGAAACCCGTCTCGGCGATAAACTCTGTCAACGCCAGACCAAGCGGTAGATTAAGCGGGATCGTCACTGCATTTTCGATCACCAGTATTTCAAGGTCAAAGCGATGCGCGAATTCATATAATTCTGCCTTCAAATACTCCTTCAACTCATTGACACGGTGTGTCATCTCAGGCGGGCGGATATACATGGAGAAAAAGTCCTTATGCAGCGACGCGATCTCTGGATGCGCCTTGCGCGCCTCTTTGGTGACCGTCCAACTGCCCGAATACGCTTGTTGATTCAGTGCGTCGATCTCGGGGTGACGATAGAACGCCTCAGGCACAATCTGGGATATGTCTGCTCCTCGATCGCATCTCCCAGCGAAATAAAAACATTGGTGCCCGAGCCGCTCCAGCACAGTCGCCCACTTCTGCGTTTCTAGCGAAACGCCGTCTGTTCCCGCAAAACGGGTTGAAATGAAACCGATGTGATGTGAAGGATTCGTCATAATTTTTAACCTGTAAGTTTCTTCATTACGGCTCATGCAGGGGTTTAGCCCCTGCATGAGCCGTAATGCTTTTTTACAACTTTACCCAGACTACCTGATAGGGTTCGAGTGTGATTTTTGAGAGTGGTACTGATTGGCCTGTGAAAAGATCTTCTGCGGTCGCGTAAGATGTTGTAAAAGTGATTTCCTGCGCGCTGACGTTATGGAAACATAATGCGCGTGATCTTGAATCGGGTGAGATGCGCTCCACAGCAAAGATGGCTGGATGAACGTCCAGTAAATTTTGCATGCCGTGCGGATCAAAGGCAGGTGAACCGCTGCGCGCCAGGAGCAGCTGGCGATAACGGGCAAAGACCTGCGCGCGCAACGAACTCTCATCTGCGAGCTCACCTTGCAAAGTTTCAAGCTCACATTTCTCGCGGTTGATGGTGCGATTACGTCCTGTTTGTTTTACGCCTTCGAGCCAGCCGCGTGAACCAAACAGGCTGTGGAAGTAGATGCCAGGCACGCCGACCAGCGAAAGCATGATGGCCTGCGCGGCAATGAAGCGATCGATCTGCAATTCCAAAAGTTCGGCCCCGTTTGGGTTTGACAGCGCATTGAAATAGTTGATGTTCATCTCATACGGACCTTGCGAACCATCCGGGTTGTGTTTATAGGAGATCAGGCCGCCGTGTTCAAGCGCCTTGTCCACCAAAGAATCAATTTCCTCGTCAGACAGGATTCCTCGCGCGGGATTCAAGCCAATGCCGTCATGCGAAGCAAGGAAATTGAAAAAGGTCGTTTTATTGGACGGCAGGGTTAATGTGCTGGCCCAATTGGATAGGGTGCGAGCATCACCCGTATGGAATGTGTGAAGGGTTAACGGCGGCAGGGCAAAGTTGTAAACCAGTTGGGCCTCGTTCGTTCCGTCGCCAAAATAGGAGATATTATCCAAGTGAGGCACATTCGTTTCCGTGATCAATTGGACGTGCGGGGCAACTTCATTCAGCGCGCCACGCAGGAACTGGATCACGTGATGCGTTTGCGGCAGGTGAATACAGGTCGTGCCGATCTCCTTCCACATGTACGCAATTGCATCGAGGCGGATAAAGGTTGCGCCGCGCTCCACATACATTAATAGTATATCGAGAATTTCAAGCAGGACATCAGGGTTTTGATAATTCAGATCGATCTGGTCGTCGCTGAATGTCGTCCATACCCGCTTTGCGCCCGAGGGGGTGTGACATTCTGTCAGCAAGGCCAACGCACGCGGACGAACCACCTGTGATAGATCAGGCGAATCTTCCACAACGATGAAATAATGGCGATACTGCGGGTCATCGTGCAAGAATGCCTTGAACCATTCGCTTTGCGATGAGATGTGATTGATCACGCCGTCGAACATCAAGCGGAAATCACTCTCCATGGATGTAATATCATCCCAACCCCCTAAATTTGGATCCACCTTGCGATAATCCACCACCGAGAAACCGTCATCCGAGGTCCACGGGTAGAAGGGCAGGATGTGAATTCCATTCACTACACTTCTTAGATATTGTCTGCAAAATGAACTGAGAGTTTGTAGCGGTTTTTCACCTGGCGATTGCACCTGGTCGCCGTATGTGATCAGGATCGAATCCCGCTCTGTTAGACCTTCTTCTCGCTTGTGTATTCGCCCGCGATATCCCGCCAGGATCTTCTGGGCACGCTCGTGCAATTGCGGCGCTTTGTCCGCCCCGTACAAGTAATCAAGATGTGATAAAAGGTTTGTCATCGTATTATTCTAAAATTATTTCTCCAATATGACGATGAACTTTGGAATTGCATTCGTAAGAATCTCGAAAAATTTATACCACTTACATCTCAACGATACAAGGCGTTTCTTCTTTAACGATGGCGCTTTCACCTTTCATAAATGTGATGGTCGTTTGCTCCATGCCGCGCACAATGGTGAGACCTTTGTATTTGATTGTGACAGGCCAGGGGAATAAATTCTTGCCTTCCAGTTTCACTCTTGTGGAGGAAAGAATCATAACGCCAAGCGCCTGCATAAATAAACCAACAGGGGCAAAGCCATGCAGCGAATTTCTTTCGCCAATGCCTGCACCTTTTTCAGCGTGATAGCGTTGATAAAAGGCGCGGTTCTGTTTTAAATTTTTAATGACCGCATTCATTAAATGCGCAGTCAGGCGTGTGGCTTCGGCGCGGAATCCATATGCAAGCAGGCCCTCGCACACCAGCATGTTCCAGGGCAGGCTTACGCTCATTGAAACCGATTCAGCTTCAGGGCCTGGTGAGAGCGGAAGCGAAGGCATTCCAAAGGGCCGGTCAAATCGTTCGGCGGTCATCACATTGCGCCCCACCATCGCATAGGCTTTTTGCTTTTCAAGAATCCCAGCCCAGAGCGGCAATGCCAGCGTAATGTCTTCACCGGTTGTATCCACGATGCGCACATTGATCTTATCTGTTCCATCCAGGCCCATGACGGAGACACGCCCGATGCGGTTAAATATCTTTTGACTCGTTGCCACCAGCCCGCCTGTGCGCCATTGGAATTGATGCCCCAGGATCGTCTCCACTTCGCCCTTGGTTTTGGTGAAATATTCGCTGATCTCCACTTCCGGTCGCTTCGCGCCTGGATCTTTGGTCTGGATCTCGATCAACAAACGGACACCACTCTCAGACTCGAATTTCGGGCGCATGTTGCCGTTGCCTTTTTTCTTTGCGATGATCTTGCCTGTTGAAACCAGCCCTGTTTCGCGATCTCGATAGGAATAAAAGCTGGTGCGTGGATTCCAGCTTGCTTCGATGGATGTTTTTATTTTCTCAGCCTGTGCCTGGATGAGTTCAGTTTCTTCATCGGGCTTGCCAAGTTTTTGGGCGATCTTCGCCAGGGTTTGCGCTTCACGATATAACATGGCTTCAAGCGCAGGGCTGTGCACGAGCGAAATATCCAAGCCCTGCGACCAGGGATTCCAAACATCAAAGATGGGGTTATCGTCAAAGCCTGTTTGCAGGATGTTATCCCATTCCGGCGTGCCATCGCGGTTGCGGTCATGTGCGCCGGAGAACCATGACCAGAAGAATTTAATTAATTTTGGAAATACATCAACTAAGAAAACTTCATCTTGCGTGGCTTGATAATATTTCCATGCAAGGCTGGCGAGCAGGGGAGCGGCCAGAAATTTCCCACGCTGACCTGCCAGCCCGGGCTTGCCATCCACTTCGCCATCTTCATCCTGCGTGGAGAGGAAGTTGAGCAGAAGATTCTTTGCCACCTGCGGCACGCCATGCAGAATGCTGGAAATGTAATATGCTTCCAATGGAAATTGACCGTTCCATGCGGGCGGATAATCTGTGCCGTCACCTTTGCGTGAAAAACCATGATCGATGTAGCGAGAGTTCACGAAAGATGGATTTGGCAAATGTTCGCTGCCACTGAAGAATAATGAGTGCGCGGCTTTCTGGCTGAAGGCGAGTGCGGCATCCCAATCAGGGTCGCCGGTGCGGATATCTAATATTTGTGAGGCATCCAGCATTTCGATGCGGGCAAGTTCGGCTTGCCATGGGCGGGCGGCAGTTTTACGTGCAAGTTCAAATGCTTCGGGGATGGTGTCGAGTGCGGCTTCAGCGAAGGATAAGGTCCGTGTGGCACCGGGACCAAGTTCAAGGTCCAGCATGAGCGAGGGATGAGGACCGGGGCCGTGCTTTGGGCCGCCAGTCATAAAGAGCACGGGGGCGATTCCGCTGGTTTGTCCTGCAAGGATATTCACAAGTTGTTGTTGAGTGGGGATGATGGATTGCCCATCCAGTGGGGCGAGGGCGGCGCAGACTTCGAGCTTGATCTGGCGGATCGCATTGCTTTTATTTGTGAGTGTAACCCGCCCGGCTACGGCATGTGATTCAGGAACCCAGAAATCTGTGGTGACAGAAAGGTTTTCAAGGGGAACAAAATCGAGCGTTAGGAAGTTTGGGTAGAAGCGTTTGAGAGACGGTTTGGTGATGAAGGTGTTAGGGTCTGTAACTGTGCTGCTGCCTTCGGTAAAGCGCAAATATATCCGCATGGAGCGCGCGCGTAAACCAAAGGTTGTGTATAGCGCAACGGCTGCGCGTTCTGCATCTGCTGCACCAAATTCCACTTCCCAGATGTGGTCATTGACGTAATCTGGCTTGCAAAGACGGGCATCTGCCGCGAGGGTGAGGTGGAGTGGGTCGCCGAGAGTTAATGACCAGTCGCGCATGGGCTTATTGTACGGGCAGATGAGCGGATGGTCAAACGGGTATAATTTAGTTTGGTAGTTCGATGGTTTTGATAATTTGGTAGTTGTAATGAAGAGATCAGAGACAAGAGGAGACTTACATGGCCGGACTTTACTTCGAAGAATTTTCTGTGGGGCAAACTGTGAAAACCTTAGGCCGCACCATCAGTGAGGATGCAATCTTTTCATTTGCAGGTCTCACTGGTGATTACAACCAGATCCACACCGATGCGGCTTTTGCAAGCCAGACTCAGTTCGGCCAGCGTATTGCACATGGGCTATTGGGCATGTCTGTTGCTGTGGGGCTGATCATGCGGACTGGTCTGCTCGAAGGCACTGTGCTGGCCTTCCGCGAGATCACCGAATGGAAATTCGTGAAGCCGTTTTTCATTGGCGATACAGTCCATGCTGTATTATCCATCTCTGAAACCAAGGCATTGCCGCGGATTGGCGCAGGTGCGTTGATCGCAACTGTTGAAGTGTTCAATCAAAATGATGAAGCCTGCCAGCGTGGCACGTTGAATTTACTGGTATTGAGCAAGCCGAAATAATTACGGTAGGGGCGCTGCGCCGCTGCGCCCCTACACCATTGATAGGTTATAGAAATGAGTAATGAAGATAACGATAGATTACGCCGACTTTTAAAATCAGAAGAAGAGACTCGTGGCGACGTAAAGCCCACGCCTCAGACTCCGCCGAAACCTGATTCTGCAAATACGGGCAACACCACACCCCGATTCACCCGCCCCGCTCTCGACAAAGACAACATGCCCCTGCCACACCGCGTGGATGAGGTTGACGTGGAAGGTACGAGTGTCACAAATGCCGCGTATAGGCAGACATCAAATCAACATAATCAGGTACAGCACCCTATATATCAAACACCTGTAAACCATCAACATCCCGCGTATGTTCCACCTACGCCTCCATCTCAACCATCCTATTGGGATAAATTTCAATCCATCATACGCGGCAATAAAGGATGCCTTCTGCGTGGATTGATCGTCTCAGTATTTGCAATGGTGGTGCTCGGCTTATGCGTCGGGTCATACTTTGTTTATCGATATTACTTAATTGCCAGCACACTCCCCGAAGTGGGTGACCTGCGTGATCGAGCCTCGCAATTTGAAACCACTCGCATCCTTGACCGAAATGGTCAGCCGCTCTATGAGATTCTTGATCCCACTGCCGGTCGCCGCACCTACGTTCCCCTTGCAAATGTCTCCCCAAATTTGATCGCGGCCACCATCGCAACAGAAGATAAGGATTTTTATAATCACCCGGGCTTTGACCCCATCGCCATGACCCGCGCCTTGTGGCAGAACTATCGCAGTGGAGGGACGGTTTCTGGCGCATCCACTATCACCCAACAACTGGCGCGCGCATTGCTTCTCTCGCCCGAAGAGCGTGCTGAACAAACATACACGCGCAAATCGCGTGAGATCATCCTCGCCGCAGAAATTACGCGCCGCTACTCCAAGGATGAGATCCTTGAACTCTATTTGAATGAAATCTATTACGGCAATCTTGCTTACGGCATTGAAGCCGCCGCTGAAACCTATTTCGGAAAATCAGCCAAAGACCTGACATTAGGCGAAGCTTCATTCCTAGCGGGGCTGCCACAGTCTCCTGCCGTGTATGACATTTACACGAATCCCGATGTCACCATGATCCGTCAACAGCAGGTATTGGTACTCATGTATGAATTAAGCACAGCGGAAGGGTGCATTGAAGTAAGCAACAGCCCTGAACCTGTTTGCGTGGATCCCGTCACCGCAACCCAGGCTGCTAATGAAATGAAGACATATGCATATCGTCCGCCTTCATTTGATGCGAAATATCCGCATTGGGTTAACTACGTCCGCGCGCAGCTTGAAGAGTTATATGATGCTCAGACCATTTACCGTTCAGGTTTCGTAGTCTACACTACGCTTGACCCTATCATGCAGGACCGCGCACAACAACTCGTCACAGAGCAGGTTGCTGCGATGGTGAATAACAACGCGCGAAACGGCGCATTGGTTGCCATTCGCCCATCCACGGGCGAAATCCTCGCAATGGTCGGCTCTCCAGATTTCAATAACGTGGAAATTTCAGGGCAGATCAATATGGCTGTCAGTCCCACCCGTCAGCCTGGCTCCTCGATCAAGCCGATCAATTATGTCGCCGCATTTGAAAAAGGATGGACTCCCTCCACCCTTATTTGGGATGTTCCTAGTCAATTCCCTGATGGCGCAAATCCCCCTTACGAACCCAGAAACTATGATGGCAAATTTCATGGCGGCGTAACAGTCCGCGTGGCGCTTTCCAACTCCTTCAACGTCCCTGCCGTTAAGACTCTCGAATTTGTAGGTATTTATGATGACCCGAACACGCCTGAAAAAGAAGGCATGATCGGTATGGCGGAACGGCTTGGCATTACCTCGTTTACCCGCAATGACTACGGATACTCCCTCACACTCGGAGGCGGCGATGTCAGCCTGATCGATATGACTTCCGCCTATTCCGTTTTTGCAAATGGCGGAGAACGTATGCCGCCTATTGCCATTCTCAAGATCACCAACTTTGCTGGTGATGTGATCTACGAATATAAACCACAAGAAGGTGAGCAAGTCATCCGTGCAGAACATGCCTATTTGATCTCATCCATTCTTTCAGACAATGAAGCCCGCTCGTGGATGTTCGGCCACAACTCACCTCTGAATTTGTCCTTCCCTGTTGCGGCAAAGACAGGTACCACCAATGACATCCGCGATAACTGGACCCTGGGTTATACCCCCGACCTCGTTACCGGAGTTTGGATCGGCAATGCAGATTACACACCTATGTTCAGTACTTCAGGGTTAAGCGGCGCCGCTCCCATCTGGTCGCAATTCATGGAATTTGCTGTGCCTTATGTCACCAACGGCGCGCCTACTGCATTCACTCGCCCGGATGGAATTGTGGATAAATTAGTTTGTCGTTTGTCAGGAACGGAACCATCCAACTTCTGTAAATCAGAATACACCGAGGTCTTTGCCTACGATCAACTTCCCCTGCCTCCGAGCCAGGACCTTGCACGCCGTCTCAATATTGACCTGTGGACAGGGCTACAAGCATCCGATGCTTGCCAGGGGCCGAGTGAAGAAGAATTCGTTATGAACGTTACGGATAAATGGGCGCGTGAATGGTTTGAAACCCGCGATGGGAAAAACTGGCTGGATGATAAAGGACTCCCTGAAGACCCTTACTTTGCGCCTGAACGTGAATGTAAAGAGGGTGACCCTCAACCATTTGTTGAGATCAACTTAAATGATGGCGAGGTTGTCTCCTCTCCAATATTGGAAATCAAGGGTACCGCTGATGCCGATGGAGGGTTTAAAAAATGGGTACTGGATTATGGTTTGGGTGAAAACCCGGATTCGTGGTCTGTTTTGAGCGAAGGCAACAATCCAGTGAAAGATGGAACACTGTATTCATGGAATTTAAGCGGCTTGCCAAATGGGATCATCACTCTGCGCCTGACTTTAATCGGCGATAAAGCAGAAGTGGACAAACGCATCCGACTTAACCTCAACCTGCCCACTCCCACCTCACCGCCTCCTCCGCCGACAGATACTCCTGCTCCCATCCCTCCCACGGAGACTCCCACAGCATTCATTGTCCCAACAGATACACCTGTACCTACAGAAACAGAGACTCCTATTCCAACGCCATAGAATCAACTATCAGTGAAGGGAAATGCCTGGGTGCCTGGGTGGGTGAGGCAGGCTAAAGGTCCACAAAGAGGCGGTGTGGCTTTGGAATCCACATCTCTTCACTGATTAACACCCTTGACGAGCATCCCCTGTGTGCATATAATAGCCTTTGTTGGATGTAAAAAAAACGAGCTAAAAACAGCAAGCGCTTGAGAAAATACTCTCAAAGCGCTTGCCTTTGTTTGTCTCTGATATTAAGCGACTACACGCTATAAGAGAAACTCTAACCGTATTCTTATCTAGGAGAATATCCAGTGGAAACTAAGGGATTAACCGCATTACGTATCAGCCTTGCATCTCCTCAAACAATTTTGTCGTGGTCATATGGCGAGGTGCTTAAACCCGAAACGATTAACTATCGCCGTTTACGCCCTGAGAAGGATGGGTTGTTTTGTGAAGCCATCTTTGGCCCCACTCGCGATTGGCAGTGTTATTGCGGAAAATACAAGAACCCCCGTTATAAGGGCATCACCTGCGATAAATGCGGTGTTGAAGTAACCCGCTCTGCCGTCCGCCGTGAGCGCATGGGCCACATTGCGCTTGCCACCCCCGTTGCACACATTTGGTATACCCGCCGCATCCCATCACAAATGGGCATGTTGCTTGATGTCTCACGCCGCAACCTGGACCGTGTGTTGTATTTCGCGCAGTATATTGTTACCTATGTGGATGAGGAAGCGCGCAAGAAAGCCCTGCAGCGCTTGGAAGATGAAATCTCTGTTTCTGAGCGCGAACAAGCTGCCGGTGTCAATGCCCGCATTGCCGAGATCAAAACCAAACGCGATCAAAAGACAACTGAACTAAAACAAAAACAAGCTTTGCTCGAACAGGGCTATGACGAAGGCATTGCCGAGCAGATGGACCCCATCATCAAGGAAGGTCAGAAGTTCGAAAAACAACTTCAAGACCAGATGGGCGAACCTGCCAAGAAGACCATTGTTTTCGAATCGACTGGCGAGAAGATCATCGATGCCGGCGATAAGGTTGCAAACAAGCATATTACACTCATTCAAAAGACCGTCCAAAAGAAATTGGAAACTCTTGAAAATGAGTTGAAGGATAAGAAGCAGCGTGAGTTGGAAGAACTGAAGACTCAAACTGCCACGATCAAAGCACAGGCAGATCAAGAGATGGAAGCGCTGCGCAGTGAGTTGGAGACGCAGACCTCCGTTTCATCGAATCAATCCTCGCGCCTGCGTGATGAATTGTTGGAGCTTCGTCCCTTTACATTCCTGAGCGAAATCCGTTACCGCGAACTCAAACAACGTTGGGGGCAGGTCTTCCGCGCAGACATGGGCGCTGAGGCCTTCTTTGACATTCTCGAACGCCTTGACCTTGATAAACTCTCTGAAGAATTATGGCATGAAGTTCGCACTACCAAGAGCAAGCAGAAGCGCAAGAAATCCACAACCCGTTTGAAGGTAGTGGAAGCTTTCCGTCGCTCTGGCAACAGCCCCGCGTGGATGATCCTGACCGTTCTGCCCGTCATCCCTCCCGATCTGCGCCCAATGGTGCAATTAGATGGTGGCCGCTTTGCGACCTCTGATCTCAACGATCTTTATCGCCGCGTGATCAATCGTAACAACCGCTTAAAGAGATTGCTCGAACTTGGCGCACCGGATGTCATCATCCGCAATGAGAAGCGTATGTTGCAGGAGGCTGTTGACAGCCTGATCGATAACTCACAGCGCGGCAAAGCACTCTCGCGCCGCGGACGCCGCGAACTGAAATCTTTGAGCGACATGCTCAAAGGCAAGAAAGGTCGTTTCCGCCGTAACCTACTTGGCAAGCGTGTAGACTACTCTGGTCGTTCCGTGATCGTGGTAGGCCCGCAGTTGAAATTGAATCAATGCGGTCTGCCCAAGAGCATGGCGCTTGAGTTATATCGTCCGTTCGTGATTGCCCGCCTTGTGCAGAACAATTATGCGGCGAATGTTAAAGGTGCGCGCCGTCTCATCGAACGCAACCGTCCCGAAGTTTGGGAAGCGCTCGAAGGCGTGATTGGCGACCGCCCTGTTCTGCTCAACCGTGCACCTACATTGCACCGTTTGGGTATTCAAGCCTTTGAACCGATCCTGATCGAAGGCTCTGCTATTCAATTGCATCCACTTGTAACCACTGCTTTCAACGCGGACTTTGACGGCGATCAAATGGCTGTCCACGTTCCGCTTTCACAAAAGGCTGTAACCGAAGCACGCGAATTAATGCTCGCTTCAAAGAACCTGCTCAAGCCTGCCGATGGTGAGCCCATCATTTCCCCGTCCAAAGACATGGTATTGGGTGTGTACTACCTGACCATGGAAAAGAAGGCCGTTCATCGTGGGGATGGCCGCGCCTTTGCAGATATTGATGAAGTGGAACTCGTATATGCTCTCAATCAAGTGGATGTGCATACCGAGATCAAATTCCGCGCGAAGACCTGGTACGACGATAAGGGTGATCGTCTGCCCCAAGCTGAGTATCGTGTCATCGATACAACTGTAGGCCGCGTCTTATTCAATCGCGTTTTGCCTGAACAAGTGCAATTCGTCAATCAAAAGCTTGATAAAGGCGGCGTGAAAGACCTGATCGCAGAAGTATATGAACTGTGCGGACAGGAAGTTACAACTGATGTGGCTGATGCAATCAAGAGCATTGGCTTTGAATACGCAACAAAATCAGGTACCACCCTTGCAGTGGCTGATATTTCCATCCCGCCGGAGCGCAAGGGTATTATTGATGAAGCCCTCAAAGCAGTCGAAGTGGTACTGCGCGACTTCCGCCGCGGCCTGCTGACCGAGCAGGAAAAGAATGAACGCGAGATTCAAATCTGGCAGGATACCACCGAGAAAGTGGGTATCGCCGTAAAGAAGCACATGGATCCCGATGGCAACCTTTCGACCATGGCCACCTCTGGCGCAACCAAAGGCGGTTTCTCCACGATTTCGCAGTTGGCTGGTATGCGTGGTTTGATGGCAGATCCTTCTGGACGCATCATCCCCATGCCGATCCGTTCCAACTTCCGTGAGGGACTCACCGCACAGGAATATTTCATCTCTACACATGGTGCACGTAAAGGTCTCGCAGATACAGCTCTCCGTACCGCAGATGCAGGTTACCTAACCCGACGCCTCGTGGATATTGCACAAGATATCATCATCAACGAACACGATTGCGGCACGCACGAAGGTGTGTGGATCCGCACTACTGACGATGTCGCGGGCCAGTCTATGATGAGCCGTATGTATAGCCGCCTCGTTGCCGAACGTGTGCTCGACCCGAAGACCGGCGAAGTGCTGGCGGAATACAATGACGTCATCACTCACGACTTGGCACGCAAGATCGCCAACGCGAATGTGGCTGAGTTGAAACTCCGCTCGCCGATGACTTGTCAGCTTAATCATGGCATCTGCTCAAAGTGTTACGGCATTGACCTCGCCCGCGGTGAAATGGTGGAGCTTGGTTCTGCCGTTGGTATCGTTGCGGCCCAATCGATTGGCGAGCCTGGTACGCAGTTGACGCTCCGCACCTTCCACACGGGTGGTGTAGCCGCCAGCAGTGCAGATATCACTACAGGTCTGCCGCGCGTGGAGGAACTGTTCGAGGCGCGTAAACAGCCGAAGGGTGAAGCAATTGTCGCCGAGATCGGAGGCGTGATCCGCATCCATCAATCAGAAAAATATGCAGACATGCGTGAGATCCGCATCGAACATGCTGAGATGGTCCACGATGAATATGCCATTCCTGAAGATTGGAAATTCATCGCAAAAGACGAATCCGAAATTCAGGCTGGTGACATCCTTGCTACAAAAGAAAAGGCCACGATCACAGCCCAACATAGTGGACGTGTTGCCGTAGAGAAGAAAGAACGCAAGGTCATCGTTTCCTATGAACAGCGTGAAGAGGTGATCGAGGATATCCCCAACACCGCACGCCTGCTCGTGAAAGACGGTGCACATGTGGAAGCCGGGCAGCCACTGACGGAAGGTTCGCTGAACCCGCATCGCATCCTCAAGATCCAGGGACGCGATGCCTGCCAGATGTATCTCATGACCGAGGTGCAGAAGGTGTATCGTTCACAGGGTCAGAATATCCATGACAAGCACTTCGAGGTCATCATCCGCAAGATGTTGAGCAAGGTGCAGGTCACACGCCCCGGCGATACCAAGTACCTGCCCGGCGATGCAGTGGACCGTCTTGAGATACGCAGAATCAACGAACAATTACTGGCGGATGCAAAGCAAGCGGCTCGCTTCCAGGAAGTCCTGCTCGGTGTTACGAAGGCCTCTCTCAGCACTGACTCCTTCCTCTCGGCTTCCTCGTTCCAACACACCATTAAGGTTTTGGCGAGCGCAGCCATTGGTTCCACAACCGACCCGCTCTTCGGCTTAAAGGAAAACGTGATCATCGGCAAACTCATCCCGGCGGGCACCGGTTTCATTCATGGCCGCTTTACAGATGAAGAAGCTACCAACAATGCCACGCAGTGGTCACAGCTCCCGGATGTCGGGCTTGGGGATTAATCAATAAATATTACGTAAACAAGGGCAGCCTTCAAAAGCTGCCCTTGTTTTTTTATTTCTACTTTGCTACCGTACATTCTATGAATTCATGTCGTTGCGAGCTGCCGCTCTTGTACTTTGGCGGCGAAGCAATCTCCTTTTGAACTGAAGTATCCCTTAAAACAGGGATTGCTTCGTCGGGAAGAACAAAAACCCTCCTCGCAATGACATTTGTAGGGTAGAGAAATTTCTACTAAAAAACTATGGTGTGCAGGTTACGGGGAAATTTACCTGCTCAAAACTTTCATTTGGCGTAAGTACATGCAGTTTGATCCAATAATCATTCGGCGCGTTAATTTGATAATACTCATTAATGACCTGCGTGCCAGCTTCTTCAAAAACGAGTGTGCCGTCGCCAGATGAAACGCCGGTGCTGGCTTCCCATCTCCATGTGAACAAGGTTGGGCCGTTGGCTGTGATCTCTGCCTCAAAAAAAACTGTCTGCGGAAATTGATCGCAAGCTACCACAATGCGATTGGGTTCCACACGCAAATTGACATCGGTAACAGTGACAAAAGGCGGCGGTATGACCGTTAATGGCTCGGTGTCACTTTGTGGTTCAGTCACATCAGCGGAGACCCAGCAAAAACCGCCTGGGTTGCCGGGATCTTGAACATACCACCAGGTGAATGCTTCGTTGCGCCCCACTGCCCGCAAAGACTGTCCCTCGCGCAATTCATTGACCAGTTGATATACAGTACCCGGCCCAAAGCGGCAGTTAATCAATTCATTTTTTATGAGCAGAGTAACCCGCGCAGGTGTGGGTGTAGGAGTGATGGTTGGCTCAGATGTGGCACTTGGCAAGATGGTCGGCGAAGAGGCAGGGATAGTCTCAGGCACAGTTGTTGAAATGTTACACCCCAACAGAGAAACGGAAATGAGTCCTGCAAGCAGGACAAGGCGATTCATATTTTCCTCCTTTTGTTTGTAGGTATCAACTCTCCATCGGCGTTGGAGAGAAAAGGCGACCCAGATGGATCGCCTTTATGCATCTACTTTACTGTAACAGTAAAAGTAACTGTTTGTTGCGGTTCCACAGGGTCATTTGAAGGCGGATAGTACCCAAGAGTGATATGGGCCTCCCCTGCTGCTACAGCTTCAAATATCCAAACCTCCACGCCGCCGCTGCCGGGTATCGCATCTTGCTTGCTTCGATATTCTTTCGAAACGAATTTCACGATAGTTTCATCCAATTCGTTTGCCAGTTCCCAGTGATAGCCTGTAGATGGGTTGGCATCGATGACGATCTTGAATTCATTTCCAACTGCGGCTTCAAGTTGTTTGGCGGCATCTGAGATCTGCAATTCGGCGGGCTGATCTGATTTGCTCTTGCAAGCCGCAAGAACAAATGCGGAAACGATCAGCAGAAACAGGATTTTTTTCATGATACTCTCCTTAATCTAAATCATTGGTCTCTTTTGCCAATGTGAAATAAAAAGTGGATCCCTTTCCCGCTTTGCTCTGGACCCAGATCCTGCCTCCGTGTACTTCGACGATTCTCTTAACGATGGCAAGTCCGACCCCCGAGCCCTCACTTTTGGGATCCAGCTTATCGAAAAGGCCAAAAATACGATGCTGTAATTCCTTTGGAATGCCGCGGCCATTATCGCGCACAAAGAAAATCGGTGAACCGTTTTCCTCGCCATCACACCCGATCTCAATCTGTGGGTTGGGCTGGGTGTCCATGAATTTGGTAGCGTTGTCGATCAGGTTTTGTAGAATTTCCATCAGGCGTGGACGATCTCCATAAACAGCGGGCAGGTTCGGGCGGAGTCTGACCGTGACGCGGCGTGATTCAAGTTGACCATGCATTATATCCATTGCATCATTTTTGAATTATTATTTGACCATTGCACTGTTGCAAAGATAGATTTCTTATTCTTCTGAGGATCACAAAAATTACCAATGCTACTATGCAAAATAGAGAAGAGATTGATATAACGCATAAATAATATAAGCCACTGTAGATAGTCTCAATCATTGAATCAGTTTCTACCCACACCCATATTGAGCCGTCGTCTATGAGAGAGTAATAAACGACAATTCCATATTCAGGTCCAGCAAACGCTCCACGCGCACATTCGACAATATTTTCTGGTGACGCTTTAGGAGGTTTTCGATTTTCGAACTGACAGGAACTTCCCTCTTTCATTGGTATTTCACCAGCACCGCCACTATCTACTTCAATGGGTATGGTTTTGCCTTCGCTCCATTGATCACAGTTTGGTTGAGCGTCACAGAAAACTTCCCTGTAGTAAATTTTGCCATCCTCAGTTTGCGCCCAAACCGCCCGAGAATTTGCATAAACTATGTGTTCAAACCTGAGAGAACTTTCAAGTAACCTCCAATATGGTTCGGGATCCAAGGGAAACCAAATGTTGGCGACCTTAACTCCCGGAATAATTCCCAAGGCAAAAAAGAAAGCAATTAATAGAAGGAACGAAAAACAGCCTTTGACTTTATGCCACATAATTATCTTTTATACTTCCTTTTACTAACAACCAATCTCTAATCCTCTAATCTCTGCTCTTTCTCTCACTTCTTCTTCCACTCAGGCTCATAAAACGGCAACTTAACCACCTTCGCAGGCGCGTGTTGACGGTGATGTTCGACCGTGATTTCCATTCTTACGTCGGTGTCAACTTCAAAATATGGCTTTTGCAAATGCGCGAGCGCGATATATTTTTTCAACACCGGTGACCACGTTGAAGTGGACGCATATCCAACCTGCACACTGCCAACAAAGATCGGCAGGCTGCCGCGTACTGCCATGCCAGGGATTTGCGGCGGCAAGCCAACATCTTTAAATATTCGCTCCATCCCTTCCCATTCCACTTCGAGTCCCATCAACTTCCATACGGAACCCTCGCGCTTTTCACGTTCCAGCGCACGGCGACCCACGAAGTAACCGGGCTTGTCGAGCGCTACCGTCCAATCGAGACCCAACTCAAAGGGAGATGATTTTTGCGGCTCGATCCACGCGTGAGTCGTAGAGGTGTAATCCACATCGAGCATGAAGAGACCTGCTTCCACGCGTGCCATGTCCATTGCAAGGATGCCGACGGGTGTAATGCCGTAGTCTGCGCCTCCTTCCATCAACGTATCCCAAATCTTGAGTGCGTCTTTCGCGTCCATCCAGATTTCGAAACCGAGGTCACCTGTGTAGCCTGTGCGTGAGATGGTGACATCGATCCCGTTGATCTTATTTTTCATCATGCGGAAATACTTCAACTCATCCACGAGTTTCTCAACAACTTTATTCAAAACCTTTCGTGTGTTGGGTCCCTGAAAACTGAGCGCCGCCACATCATCGGTGACTTCGGCGATCTCCACTTCCATACCAACTGCGTTCATTGTCAGCCAGCGCAGATTCGGTTCCGCGGCAGTCAGGCGGAAAGTCGATTCTTCGAGGCGTGTGACCGTGCCGTCATCGATCATCTTGCCTTCCTCGTCGCACCAGCCTGTGTATGCGACCTGACCGACTTTCATCTTGTGGATGTCGCGGGTGGTGACACGGTGCAGCAACGCCGCCGCATCCTTGCCAGTGATGACATACTTGATCAACGGCGAGACATCGATCAACGCCGCTGAATTGCGGATCGCCCAATACTCGCGGTCCAGTGTATGCTCATACGAGCCTGCGGCGAAATATCCCGCCCACTTGCGCCAATTCTGCGGCTGACAGAGTTTTGAGGTTCGTTCGTGAAATGGGGTGGTTTTGAGTTGGAGCATGTTATTCCTTAGCTAGAATTTAAGATGAACTTAGTTCAATGTATAAAACGTCGCTATCAGGGGATGCGAATGCGTTATGCATGATATATCCCTTAAGTACAATTTCCACATCGTTCTTTCTTTCTCTTGTTCCGTTCAGAACAACTTCAAAATAAAATTGATTGTGATATTGGTTTGATACAGGTAAAGGCTTGTTGATATCCCCAGCTAAAATGAGTATTAGATTTGTGATTCCGTCTGTTCTTACAAAATCTAGCCTTTCACTCGTTCCCTTTCCAATTGTTGAATTTGATAATTTCATTTTAGGAGCTTTGGAATTTGCAACTTTTTCCAGACAATTAGTTTTCATTCCATCTTTTTCAAACTCTAATTTTCGTAACACAGCAAAGCAATCGCTTATATCAGCACCACCCCCAACAATTTCAAGCCAAGCATAATAGTCTTCCCACAACCCAGGGTGTTCCATGCGAGGAAATATAGAAAGATTTATAGTTTCGGTATTTTGACTTACATTACTCTTAGGTTTCTTGGAAAACAGGATTCTCAAGTTCCAAA
Source organism: Candidatus Villigracilis sp. (assembly GCF_057083605.1). Classification (NCBI taxonomy): domain Bacteria; kingdom Bacillati; phylum Chloroflexota; class Anaerolineae; order Anaerolineales; family Candidatus Villigracilaceae; genus Candidatus Villigracilis; species Candidatus Villigracilis sp. Next base: position 52,032 of record NZ_JBXMTI010000080.1, read on the forward strand.
TCCCTTTTATTAAAAATAGTAATCCCAATGCCATTAAGAAATAGAAGAAAAATCCAATGATATTTCCAGCCCTTTCTAGCAATCTGAGAGGATCGTTCTTGAAAAATCCAAAAATTATCGCAAATGCCGATGCGAGAATTATCCACGCCAAATTGGAAATTAAGTTTGAAGCAATGTTTTCTATATTTCGTCTAAAAAAATTAATAATTTTATTCATAGAATCACCGCCTTACTTATTCGAATACTCCGCAGGTGCGAAGAACACAAGTACCGTCAACTCTTGCTCAATCGCGTGGAATCTGTGCTCCACATTCTTTGCAACATACACCACTGAGCCAGCCTGCACGGCGTGGTCTTCATCCGCAACCTTGATATGTGCCCTGCCACTCACCACGTAATAGACCTCATCCTCCGTGTGCGGTTGTTGTGGATCAACTCCGTCTACGGGGAGGATGTATAGCCCCATGCTGAGGTCGGGGACTTTGAGGAATTCAAGGTAGAGCTTTTGGCTTTCTGCTCTTTGTGAAATGAGTTGTGTCAGTTCAAAGGCTTGCATGGGAGTCCTCCAAATTATGTAGGGGCACAGCGGAACGGTCGAGGACAACGTCGCACATTAGTTCCGCTGTGCCCCTACGACAAATAAAAATTATATATAATTTTACCTGTGTTTTTCTGAAATCTAAAAGCAAAAAGGGGCGGACAGCACTGTCCGCCCCTTCGTGTGTTCCTGTGTGGTCTTATCGCCAGTCGCTTAGTTCTTCTTCAAGCGCTTCGATCAGCTTGACGTATTTTTCAGGGCCATCTTTTAAGCCGCCTTCGAAGACAATCTTGCCGATCTCTTCGGATAATTTATGTTCATCGTCAATCGAGATGGTTTGTTCAAGCAAAGGCAATATCAACTTTTTAAGCCGCTCAAGGTGCTGGCGAATGGTCGTTGTGTACTCGCTGGTAGCCCAGCCCACATCGGAGCGTGCTTCCTCGTCCCCGGCGGCCTGCCACTGTTTTGCGGCCTTGAGGATTACATCGGCGGCTTCACGGCTTTTCTTTTGGTCGGCGTACATCGCGCTGATCGCCCCTTCTTCAGTTGAGAAACCACCGTCTGCCAATGTCTTGATCAGCAATTCTTCTTTTTTGAAAAAACCATTCTCAATATAATCTCGAATGAAGCCATGCGCCGAGATGAAAAAGCTGGGGCGTGCGTTTTTGTTGGTGCTCAAAATAACTGAGCCGCTGCCTAGCACGGCAATGAAACGGCTGATATTTTCCTGGTCGGGACGGAGGTTCTTTGCGATACGCATATCATTCCCTTGCTACTTTCGATTTATGATTCAACCCGAGTATATCATTCCCTCAACTTCCAGGCCACGACCTCATTCCATAACAAAATGGCAAACAGGAAGACATAGAATGCCGCGCCTTTTAACACAAAAGCAGGGATAGCGAACCCAAGCGTCAGCCACGTGTAAAGCGAAAGATTGCGCGATCTTCCATCGTTCTGGAATGCAAAGCCCAGCACGATAATGGCGGGAAAAAGCGTGAGACCCAGTAATACAAATGACAGATCGTGCAACTGTCCATGCCAGGTGGCGGGGGTATCACGGATGGTTGGGTCGGTGGCGAATGCCAGGGCAGCGAGGGCCAGGCCAGATAAAGCCAGCAGAGTTGACCCCGCTTGAGATGTAGGAGCAGGCTTGAGGTCAAAGAAGAGGCGCAGGGCAAGCAACATCAAGAGAAATCCGCTGATGATAAATGTCGCGGTCATGATGAATCCATATTCGCCAAGCGCGAGTCCACTGGGCCAGTCAAATGTGGGGTCGTTGATGGGATGCCAGCCGAGGCTGATCAAAAAATCATATTTGATGAACGTGAGCGTTATCACGACGCTTGCAAAAAGGATGGGCCCAAATAAGATGATTCGTTTCATGCCTCAATAATATCAGTCCGTTAAGGACTAACAGCCCCGCAATTGCGAGGCTGTCGATTTCATTCAGTGTTCAGGGCTGGAGATTTTTCTAGTAACGATTCCGTCCGCCGCCGCCGCGATTTCGATCTCCGAAATTCCGCTGCGGACGTTCTTCACGAGGCTTGGCAACGTTAACTGTAATTGCGCGTCCCATGAAGTCCTGACCATTAAACATACTGATGGCTTTTTGTGCCTCATCATTGGTTGCCATTTCGACAAAACCAAAGCCTTTGGCGCGCCCCGTTGCGCGGTCTTTGATCAAGGCAACTGAGGTGACGGTTCCAGCCTTGCTGAAGTGTTCTTGAAGGTCTTCTTCAGTAGCGGCGTAGGGCAGGTTACCTACATATAACTTGTTTTCCATCTCTTCTCCAAGGTATCGACGTTCCAGCCTGAACGTTGCCAAAGTTTATCATGGATTAATATTTTCTGAGAGATAAAAATGGATGGGAAAAACTGCCCGCTTCATTCTTAACTGTGGCCGCCCCACCCAACCGGCAGGATACTCACTCCAAAATAGATCAGCAAGAGCGCGCCGAGTACGCAAAATAAAGTATTACGAAAGCGAACACTACCTTCCGCTTTCCTCCAGCGCACGGGCAGGTGTGCCAGCACCAGGACAAAGAACATGGTAACGGCATGTTCAATGCGGATCACCGGAAATCCCTCACCCGATACCCCAAACCCGACCAGCATGATGATGCCAAGCAGGGCTTGCAGGTCCAATAAACCGCTAAAGCCTGCGGCGAGACCGCGATCCATGGCTTTGAATTCGCCGCCCCGCAGCCAGCCAATTGCAAACTTGATCGCGGCAACCACGGCAACGATCACGACCAGCCAGCGGATAAAGGAGTGAATGGGAAGCAGGGTGTACATGTTTATCTCCGATCTTGATCCGTAATATGAATGAGGTGAGATTCCCTGTTGCTATCTGGGAATAATCAAGAAAATACCCATCTTTGATAAATTATACAGTAATGCTTATCATCCTTTATAATCTGCGCTGCATAGAAGTGGATGATCTTGTGAGCTTGCCAAAAGATTGAACCACAGAGCGCACAGAGATCACGGAGAAAACCTCTTAAAAATCTCTGTGGACTCCGTGTTCTCGGTGGTGGAGATTTTTAGCCCATTGGTTAGCTACTTCCTACTGTGGGTGCTTAAGGCCCAAAATATTTGGAGGCAAAATGGCTTACACAACGGTCTTGACAGAAATTCGCGGGAGGGTGGGCATCGTGCAATTGAATCGTCCGCAGGCGATGAATGCATTCAATATCGCCATGCTTACTGAACTCTTCGATGCGCTCGAAGCATTTGATAAAGATGAAGCCATCGGCGCGATCATCGTCACAGGCAATGAAAAAGCCTTTGCCGCAGGCGCGGACATAAAAGAGATGGCGGAAGCATCCTATGTTCAAATGGTAGTGGAGGAGCGCGTGGAGATATGGGATCGCATCCGCGGGATCAAGAAACCTATCATCGCGGCCGTATCAGGTTGGGCATTGGGCGGCGGGTGCGAATTCGTGCTTTCCTGTGACATGGTCATTGCCTCTGAATCCGCGAAGTTTGGTCAGCCTGAGATCACCATTGGCGTTATCCCCGGCGCGGGCGGCACACAACGGCTGGCGCGTCTGCTTGGCAAACAACTCGCCATGGAAATGGTCATCAACAACCGCACCCTCACTGCCGCCGAAGCGCTCCAATTCGGGTTGGTCAATCGCATCGTTCCCGTGGAAGGCTATGTCGATGCCGCGGTTGCCTTCGCCGAAGAGATCGCTTCGCGCGCGCCGCTCGCTGTCCGCATGGCCAAGGATGCTCTCAACGCCGCGTTTGAAACGACCCTCACGGAAGGACTCAAAACCGAGAAACGCAATTTCTATCCGCTCTTTGCAACAGAAGACCAAAAGGAAGGCATGCAAGCCTTCATTGAAAAGAGAAAGCCGAATTGGAAAGGGATGTAATATCTATGATGCTCATTCGGGGGCTAAGCCCCCGAATGAGCATTGATTGAACTGACCAATATGCCCGCCTCTTTATCTGATCTCAAAACTTCTTTTTCAAAATTAAGCCTGACCAAAAACCCTGTTATCGCGCATGCCTCCCTGCATGCATTCGGTTCTGTGAAGGCAGAGACAATGCTGACAGCATTGCTTGACTCCACGCGCGGCATCATCATGCCGACCTTCACCTATAAAACGATGCTGAATCCCGAAGCGGGTCCGCCGCGCAACGGCATGACATACGGAAGCGAAACCGACCTCAACAAAATGGCGGAAGCCTTTCACCCCGATATGCCCGCAGACTCCACCATGGGTGTATTGCCTGAGGTGCTGCGAAAACATCCCAAAGCAAAACGTTCCCTGCATCCCATTCAATCTTTTGCAGGCATTGGCGTGGACGCGATCATTAATACACAAACCATTTACGAACCGTTTGCGCCCATTGCTGCGCTAGCCGAGCAGGATGGCTGGGTCTTATTGCTGGGCGTGGATCATCGCGTGAATACCAGCATTCATTACGGCGAAAAACTTGCGGGGCGGATGCAATTTATCCGCTGGGCATTGACGAAAGACCGAGTAGTAGAATGCCCTGGCTTCCCCGGAGATTCCGAGGGATTTAATGTTATTGCTCCCGATGTGGAAAAATACACGCGCCGTGTAGAGATCAACGGCGCGTTGGTGCAGGCAATTCATTTGAAGAGTTTACTTAAAGCTGTGGTGGAAAAGATCCACACCAATCCCTATGCCTTGCTTTGTGGAAGACCCGAGTGTGAACGATGTGAAGCGGTGAGATACGGATGATGATACATCTGGTGGTTCAGTAGGCGCTTGTAGATAGACATCAATCCATCGAATGATGCACCTAGCATACAAGCTCTCCGCCTGCAAATATTATTAAATTCGGGGCTATGTTTGTAACTATGCTGCTACTTGTTCCAGTTCTTCCTGCTTTTTGAATTGGCTCATATACAGGTCGTAATAGACACCTTCATTTGCAAGCAGTTCATCGTGTACTCCACGTTCGATGATCTGACCATCTTTCAGCACTAGGATTTGATCTGCATTACGGATGGTGGATAAACGATGCGCGATGACAAAGGATGTGCGGCCTTCGAGTAGATCATCGAATGCTTTTTGAATGAGACGCTCGGTTCTTGTGTCCACGCTGGAAGTTGCTTCATCCAAAATGAGCACGCGTGGATCTGCCAGCGCGGCGCGTGCAATCGAAAGCAGTTGCCGCTGTCCCTGAGAAAGACCCGAACCACGTTCACCTAAAACAGTATTGTATTTCTCTGGCAACCGTTCGATGAATGAATCAGCGTTGGCAAGTTTCGCGGCGGCGTAGACCTGTTCATCGGTTGCGTCGGGGCGGCCAAAGCGGATGTTATCCATGACGGAGGCGCTGAACAGGAAGGTATCCTGTAGCACGATGCCGATCTGCTTGCGGAGTGATTCAGCGGTGACATCGCGTACATCCACGCCGTCAATTTTGACCCAGCCATGAGTCACATCGTAGAAGCGCGGCAATAAGTTGATAATCGTTGTCTTCCCTGCACCTGTCGGACCGACAATGGCAATGGTCTGCCCGGGTTCTGCGGTGAAGGAAACCTTGTTCAAGACAGGTACGCCTTCTTCATATTCATGGCTGACTTCGTGGAACTCAACCCTGCCCTTGATCTCAGTCATCACTTTGGCTTCGGGTTTGTTAACTACAGCAGGCTTTTCATCGAGAATAGTAAAGATACGTTCAGCGCCTGCGATGGCATTTTGGATATTTGTCCACAAGACGGCGATCTGTTGGATCGGCTGATTGAAGCGTTGGACATACGCGAGGAAGGTAATCACCAAACCCAATGTGACGGCTGCACCGAAGAGCGTGTCACCTGTCAGCAAGTACCAGCCACCGACACCTGTGACAATGGCAAGGCCAAGATACGAGAAGGCTTCCAGTGTTGGAGCAAGCGCGGATGTGTAGGCCACGGCGCGCACATTGGCGTCGCGATTCGCGGCGTTGACATTCTTGAACTGCTCAATATTTTCATCTGCGCGATTGAAGGCTTGCACTTCGCGGACTGATGAAATGGTTTCCTGTAATTCCGCGTTGACATTGCCGATCTCTTCGCGACTCTTGCGAAAGGCTTTGCGAGCCTGCCCTGAGAACCAGACGGTGGCGATGAACATCAACGGTGAGACAGCTAGGGAAAGCAAAGCGAAGGGCAGGCTTAAGGTCAGCATGTTGTATGCCACCCATACCAGCAGAAGGACTCCGCTGAATACGTTGACGAGCGCGAACGAAAATGCCTGTTCAATGGCAGATGTGTCGTTGGTGATGCGACTCATCAGGTCGCCTGCTTCGTGTTCAGCGTAGTAACTCAGTGATAGTGAATGCAATTTCTCGAACACTTCCACGCGCAGGGAACGCAGCACGTGCTGACCTGTCCATGCCATGGCGAAGAAGGTTGTGCCAGTCAGAATCGCACCGATGACATACAACGCGATGACGATCAAGATCAAGCGGAACATGCCATTGATGCGTTCGTCATTTGTAGCGGTTGCAAGATCGGGCGTTGTGTATCCACCAAGGTGATAGGCTTTGTAGATGATCTGGCGAGAATAGGATAATGTGGATGGGTTTTCAGTCCTCCCAAGCCAGCAGGAGGAAACTGTTTGTTGGGCAGAATCAGTTGGCGGGGCGAGTTGAGCGAAGGCACTACTTCCAGCAGGGACGAGGAAACAATCTGTGGCTTGCCCCATTAATTCTGGGGAGGTCACTTGAGTCCAGGTGGAGACAACGACGAAGAAAACGGCGAGAACGATCATGTACCAGAAGCGGCCAAAGTAAGTGCCGAGGCGGCCAAGTGTTTCGTTCAGATTACGAGGCTTGATGGTTTCTTGATTAAGAAAAGCGCCAGCGCGGCCGTGCATCATAGTGCCACCTCCCTGGTTGAGACTTCCGAAGTCTCGGAGACTTCGGAAGTCTGATGGGCAAGAATTTGTGAGTTATAAATTTCAGCATAGATCGGTTCTTCTTCCATTAATTGAGCATGTTTGCCTTGCGCCACAACTTCACCTTTTTCAAGCACCAGGATCTTGTCGGCGTTCATGACTGTGCTGATGCGTTGTGCAATGACAAAGGATGTGCGGCCCTTCATAAGAGTTTCAAGCGCGGCTTGAATGTGCGACTCGGTTGTAACATCCACACTGGAGGTCGAGTCATCGAGGATCAAAATGCGGGGATTGAGCAGTAGCGCGCGCGCAATGGCCGCGCGTTGCTTTTGTCCGCCGCTGAGCGTTGTGCCGCGTTCGCCAACGTGAGTGTCATAACCATCAGGGAAGGACATGATGAAATCATGCGCGACAGCAGACTTCGCCGCAGATTTAATTTCTTCAAGTGTGGCCTCGGGTTTACCGAAGGCAATGTTCTCGCGGATCGTTCCACTGAACAAAGTTGTTTCCTGAAGCACAATGCCAATTTGCGAACGAAGCGAATCAAGGGTTACATCGCGCAGGTCGTGGCCGTCAATGGTGATGCTGCCTTCGCTGGGATCGTAAAAGCGTGGCAACAAGTTGATGATGCTGGTCTTGCCTGAACCCGTTGCTCCAAGCAATGCAATCGTTTCACCTGATTTTGCTTCAAATGAAACATTTTTTAACACTGGCTCGCCGCCACCCACATAACGGAAGGTGACGTTCTCGAATTTCACATCGCCTTTCACAGCGGGGAGTTTCGATGCGTTGGGCTTATCCACGATGTCGCTCTTGGCATCCAGAATTTCGAAGATGCGGTCAGCGGATGCGGAGGCTTGTCCCATTTGCGTGACGATCATACCGAACATCATGATTGGGAAGAACAGATACATCAGGTACAACGAGAACTCCTGCCATGCGCCAATGGTCAACGTGCCCACGATAATTTGTTTGCCACCAACATAAAGGATCGCGGCTTGTCCGAGGTTGGCGATCAGGAACACCAGCGGAAACAAAAACGTGAACAAACGTGAAACCGCGATGGACTGATTCATCGTGTCATCTGCAGCGGTGCGAAACTTTTTCTGTTGTTCCTTCTCGCGTGTAAACGCTTTGATGACTTTGACGCCCGCGAGATTTTCCTGTAAGACTGTATTCAATGTTGAAAGTTTTTGCTGCACTTTCGTGAACAACGGCTGGCTGACAGTTGCAAACACAGCGAACAACACCATCGCAATCGGCAGGATCGGCATGGCCGTCCACGCAAGCGAAGCATTCGACCAAAACAGGATGATGACCGTGCCCGATAACAAAATCACCGCACCCACAAGTTGCAACAATCCCTGCCCAATAAACAAGCGCACTTTTTCCACATCGTCCGTCGCGCGGATCATCAACTGACCCGTTTGATTTTTATCGTGATACGAAAAAGATAACTGCTGGATCTTGGCATACAGATCATTGCGCAGATCATAAGCAACCGATTGTGAATTCTTCTCCGCCCAAAATGCTTGCAAGAAGGAGAACAGTCCGCGCAGGATGGCGAAAACGACTATCGCGACAAGAGCAGTTATCAGGGCGCGGGGTGCGTTATTCAAATCCGCTTCCAGCGACGCTGTGAGCTGGTCCAGCGTTAAAGCAGAGTCGTAGTTTAAGGCTTCGAGAATCTTCGGCAACGCCGCGCTGACAAATTGTGCGGGAATATTTTCGAGAGCCTGCAAAACCTGATCCGCGAGAAATCCGCTGGTGACGGCATCAATCACATTGCGGATCATATGTGGAACTGCCAGTTGCGAAAGTGTAGCGATGATCAGGAAGATATACGGTAGGACTGCCTGACGACCATAATTGGTCAGGTATTTGATTGCGCGGCCGATACCTTTAAAGGATGTCCTTTCGCGGTGGGCGCGTGCTTTAGGTTGGGTTAGAGTTGCTTGCAAGGGAATACTCCTTTATAAAATCAATCTGAATATATTGCAAAGGCTTTTCGGGGGCTGCCCTAAAGGGTGCTCCGCGAAGCCCCCGAAAGAGCGAAAAACATTAGTTTGAAAATATCATGTGATTGTGGAGGAATTATGTTGAAGGGGGAGAGATCTTGTGGAGATCATCTTTTCTCTTCCAACTGTTGTGCGGCGCGGATCAAAATCTGCAAGGCTTCAGTCACCTTGTCTCGTTCCTCTGCGCTTATTTTGGCGGTGAGCTCGTCCATCCAGCGATGACGTTCTTCAGTTCCCTGTTTGATAAGCTCCTCGCCTTTTGTGCTTATGGTCAACATCTTGGCGCGGCGGTCGCTGGGATCTTCAGCCCGTTCGATGTAATGCGCCTGCACGAGTTTCTCTACAAGCTGGCTGGCGGCTGCGTTGGAAACGTCAAACCTTTCACTGATGTCTGAGATGCCACATGTCCCTTTGTGGTGCAACTGCATCAGGATGCTGAACTGAGGCATGGATAACCCCGTGCTTTTGGCAAAGTGACCCCAGCCGCGCATGGATCGGTGCATGAATACATCCATCCAACTGCGTAGGGTTTGGGAAAATTGAGAGGGTTTGGTCATAGTTAAGCCTGCTTTTTAGTTAAGCGTGCTTAACTTTATGCGTGAATTTAGTTTTGGTCAAGGGGAATGACATTAGAAGAGTGTAAGAAAATTTCTGTAGCTTAAAATCCTTGAGCGGGTCCCGCGTTTTCACGCAGAACCCGCCCAACTCTCTCCTACCGATAAAGTTACCTGTAAATCTACAACTGCTCAGAAGAGCAGGTTGTATTTGATAGTATTACCCCGATCTTATCGAAAAGATACAGGATATTCAATATACAAAAGTACTATGCCTCGTCTATCTGACACGGGTGATATTAATGCATTTTGGCACATGGCTGGGAGGCGTAAAGGCACAGCCAAACTGGTAATCATTTTCAAAGCGGACGATGATGAGTGACTCGGTAATGCCATATCCTGCAACTGGCCTTGTGACGGGCAAACTGTCCACGTCACTGCTCCATTCGAGGGTATATGCGCCTTTTGCATAAGTCAAAAAGCCATCCACAGGAATGAGCGGGGCTGGCAATTCATCCTGGTTTTCAACCGCGGTCATGCCTTCCAACACCAGCGCATTCATGTCCTGCAAAGCTGTCTGTGCTTCAGGGGCCAGGCGTGAAAACCATCCGCCGCCGACTGCAAGCACAAGGATCACCACGGCCACTTTCAAGAGCTGCACCAATTCACTACCCTGCGCGTTTCCCTCTAAAACCCCCAACATCCAGCGGAAGATAAAAGCAAGGGGAAGATAGATGATCACGCGAGGTAAAAAGGTAAACAGAAAAAGGAAAAAGGAAGTTACCGCCTGGGATGAACCTCCATTGATGTATGCCTGCAAGGAACTCGTAAACACTAAAAGCAGGGAACTGCCCAATAATCCCCAGAAAGATTCTTCATCCCAGGCCACGAGCAAGCCTGTGATCCCCATGACGAGTGTTGTAAGGATCACAGATGCAACCCGCCCGATAGGCAGGTCATATAGAGGGATGCCGGGCAGCGTCCATACATTGATAAATTGTGAAATCAGTGAAAGGGGCAGGCCAAATGCAATGCCAAGAAAAAAACCATAAATCCGACGTTGTTGATCGTTCATTCTCTCTCCAAGTTTTTATGTTTTTAACACCAATGTAATACTAACAGATGGTTTTTTACCACGAAAAACTTGGGGGAAAGAGATACTCCAGAGTGGTCTTTTCCATTCACATAAATTTGCCAAACTACACTGCTGATTCTTATTTCACTAAAATCAGCATCCGCCCTGTCTAAACTTATCTACTGGCATACCAAATACTTCAAAGACTGGCACACCATCCCATTCAGGCGGAAGGGGCAGGCCGAGCGCAAAGGCAGCGGTGGCGGCGGTATCCATGATGTAAACCTGAGAGGTTAATTCACCTGGGACAATGCCGGGGCCGCTGATGACCCATGGAATGGTCATATCTTCGGGCAGGTCTGTGCCATGTGTTGTATCGTGCCCACCATGGTCGGAGGTGACGATGATCATGGTGCCTTCATACATGCCATTATCCTTCAAGGCTTGCAGCATCAAGCCGAACCCTTTGTCTTCACGCTCATAAACTCCAAGCTGGGCGCGGGACATCCACCCGTTCTCGTGTCCTTCAAGGTCGCCTTCAGCAAAATGCACGAACATCAGGTCGAAGCCTTCATCGATCTGGTTCAAGGCAAGCCTGAGTACAGTGGATGAGTCTTTTATCTTATCCGTCTTATCGACGAATTCAAAAAAATCCGTGCTACCTGGCTCGGTGACCTGGCGCAGTTTTTCCTTGCCAGTCACAAATACAGTCCGCATACCAGCCGCTTGCGCGAGGTCAAAAATATCGACCCCAAGCGCGTATCCGTTTTGTGGCACGTATTCATTCCAGCGGACAATATGCTTTGCAGGGCACGTGCCTACCAGCATCGAAGCATGTGCAGGTAATGTGAGGCTGGGTGTAATGGTCTGTGCGCTCAAGGTGTAGGAACCGCTTTGCATCAATGCCAGGACGTTTTCCATATTTGCCTCGGCAATTGCATCGGGGCGCAGGCCGTCAAAGCTGACGATCAATACACGCTCAATAGAAGGGAATGGCGTAGGTGTGATCGTCGGAGTCAGCGTCTCGGTGGGAGGAGCCGGGGTACTGCTCGGAGTGAGAGTCGCTGTGATGGGAGGAACAATTACCGGCGGAGGAACAGAAGCGAACGATCCACAGCTTTGCAAGAGAAATGCAAAGAGAGTAAAAATCCAGAAGAGGGGTTTAGTCATGTTGGGATTCTATTATTATTAATTCATCTTAGTCAGTGTCATGTTGAGTGCAGAGAGCGTCTCGATGATTATCTCAGAGACCCTTCACTACCGCTCAGGGAATCACGAATGACACATATAAATCAATATTTACAGGGATATTTTTCGTGCGTTTCGGTTTGGGTTTCGCCGAAGGCTTCGTATACAGGGATGCCGTCCCAATCTTCCTGCAAGGGCAGGTTCAGGGCATAGGCAACGGTTGCGGCTGTGTCCATTGTGTAGATCGGCAGGGTGAGTTCTTTTTGAATCACGCCTGGCCCATAGGCGATCCACGGGATACGATAATCTTCGATGACCAGGCCGATATGATTCGTGTCGTGGCCGCCATGATCGGCAGTGATCAGGAAAAAGGTTGTATCGAAAAGATCATTCTCTTTGAGGGCTGCGATGATCTCGCCCAATGCTGCATCACCTTCCTGCAAGACTTTCATATACTCACCAGACATCCAACCATATTTATGCCCGCGATTATCTCCACCTGCAAAGTGGATGAACATGAGATCAAAGCCAGCCTCTATTTGCGGCAGCACTGCGCGCACAATGGCAGGTTCTCCATACGCCAGTTCATACACGTCAGTCGTTTCAGGTTCTGCCAGTTGGCGCAATTTGTCTTTGCTAACGACCATCACCGTTTTCATTCCCGCCTCATGCGCGAGATCAAAGATATCCACGCCTTTGGAATATCCCATATACATAAAGTACTTGTTATAGATCACACCATGATCCTCCATGCACAAACCCGAAAGCATCGAAGCGTGGCTGGGCGAGGTGGCGGGATAGTCAATGGTGCGTGCGCTGGTGAATGAATACGCGCCGCCATTAACAAGCTCCATCAAATTCGGCATCGGCGCAATTTCAATCGCATCGGGACGCAATCCATCAAAACTGATGACAAGTGCGCGTTCGATATTCGCTTTGGATGGCGTGGGCGTAAAGGTGGGGATCGCGGTCGGCGTTTTCGATGGAATAGGTGTTTTGGTTGGCGTTAGTGTAGCAGTTGGTAATGCGGTGGTTGTGGCAGTGGCCGTTTCAGTTGGAAAGTAAATGGAAGTTACGGCAGGCGCAGGCGCGAGCGAACTCCCCCAAATATTGGGGGCGGGAATACATCCTCCCAAAAATAAAACAGCCAGTAAAACAAAATTGCGTTTCAGGATGATTTCTCCAACATGGGCATTTTCAACCCGTGACGTTTCGCCGCTTCAATCGCGATTTCATAACCTGCATCAGCGTGTCTGACCACGCCCATGCCTGGATCTGTTGTAAGGACTCTTGCCAATCTGACAGCGGCTTCCGGCGTGCCATCTGCCACGATGACCTGCCCAGCATGTTGACTATACCCCATGCCCACGCCGCCGCCATGATGAAAAGATACCCAGGTCGCGCCGCCGACTGCGTTGATCATGGCATTGAGGATCGCCCAATCAGAAATGGCATCCGAGCCGTCTTTCATGGCTTCGGTCTCACGATTAGGCGAAGCCACAGAACCAGAATCCAAATGATCGCGGCCTATCACGATGGGTGCTTTTACTTTTCCGCTGGCGACGAGATCGTTAAACATTAATCCCGCTTTTGCTCGTTCACCATACCCTAGCCAGCAGATGCGTGATGGCAACCCTTGAAATGGAACTTTCTCGCGCGCCATCTTCAACCAGCGGTGTAAATGCGCATCTTCGGGGAAGAGCTCCATAATGGCTTTGTCGGTTGTGTAAATATCTTCCTTATCACCGGAGAGAGCCACCCAACGGAATGGCCCCTTGCCCTCACAAAACAGCGGACGAATATAAGCAGGCACGAAGCCTGGGAATTCAAAGGCATCGCTCACGCCATTGTTATACGCCTGCTGACGAAGATTGTTGCCGTAATCAAATACTTCCGCGCCGGCGCGTTGGAATGCGAGCATGGCCTTCACATGCGTAGACATGGAGTCCATGGCCATCTGCTTATATTTTTCAGGGTTGTTGCCTCGCAATTCATTTGCAGCAGTGACCGACAAACCAGACGGCACATAGAACAAGGCTTCATGCGCCGATGTCTGGTCGGTGACCACATCAGGAATGACGCCGCGCGCGGCAAGCTCGGAATATACATCTGCGGCATTGCCGATCAGGCCAATGGAGCGCGGAGTTTTGCTTTTTACATTTTCTTCCACTAGGGTCATGGCTCCTTCGAGGTTATCCACCACCATATCCACGTAGCCAATGGCGCGGCGGCGTTCGGCGCGTTCGGGGTCTACTTCAACTATTAACCCAACACCTTCGTTCATGGTGATGGATAGAGGTTGTGCGCCGCCCATTCCGCCTAAGCCTGCGGTGAGAACGAATTTACCTTTGAGAGAACCCCAGCCTTTCAACTTCGCTAATGCACCAAAGGTTTCATATGTGCCCTGCAAAATGCCTTGCGTGCCGATGTAGATCCACGAGCCCGCGGTCATCTGACCGTACATGATGAGTCCTTTTTTATCGAGCTCATCGAATTTTTCCCAGGTAGCCCAATGCGGAACGATGTTTGAATTTGCAATTAAGACTTTGGGTGCATCCTTATGGCTTTTGAAAACCACAACTGGCTTACCAGATTGCACCAGGAGAGTTTCATCCTCTTCAAGATTCTTAAGCGATTCGAGAATGGCATCAAATGATTCCCAATTGCGGGCCGCTTTGCCACGTCCGCCGTAGACGACGAGGTCTTCGGGTCTCTCGGCAACTTCAGGGTCAAGATTGTTTTGGATCATGCGATAGGCGGCTTCGCTCAGCCAATTCTTGCAGGTCAATTGTGTGCCGTGCGGGGCACGGACAACGCGAGGTGCGGACATGGTTTGCATTTCCTTTTGGTTATTGGATTCGCTCATTTGCATAGTGTCGCTCCGCTCAGGGATTCACAACTATTCAGTATCAACGACAAGAGTTCCAAGCATGGCATCAAACACGGGTAGTGTGGTTTCAATAAATCCACTTTCTGTTGTAAAGGTGATCACCAACATCCCAGTTTTGAGGCTGAAGAATCGCATTTCCTGGTACAGGGTGATCTGGGCACCGGAAGCATTAGCGCCTCCTATCTCCGATTTGATGACTCCATAGGGTGCACCGCTGGGGGGGACAACGATTTCCACAGATGAGACGGTCAGCCCATCGATACCTGAGGATAGTTCATTCGAGAGTTCCTGTAGATCTTCATCCGTATCAAATGAAATAACGGTCTGTTGATCCCAGATAAAGTTCATATTGGTGACAACTTCATTTTTGATATGGCCCTCCTGAATATCCAAAACCAGCAAACGGAATGTATCTGGGTCCTGATCTCGAATACTTGTCAGCGATGTTTGAATATGAGAGTCGGCGGCTTGCGGGAGGGTAAAGGCATCGTAATATTCCTCCTCATTGATGCGGACAGCCAGCCAACCTGCGGGGATATTAATTTCATATCCTCCACCTTCATCTACAAAAAGAGTTGAGCCATCAGGTTGTAGTGTGAGGCTGCTGCCTGATGATGAAATCACTGGAGTAGGCGTCATCGTTGGAGGCAGCGAGGTAGGTGTAACTGTCGGTACAGCGAGAGACGTCATTTCGATGGCAGCGGAAACGGTCTCAGCGACCATGATGTCCAGCCGTGTATCCTCTGTCGGCGCGGGAGTTGAAGCGCTTTGTATCCCAGGCACAGCACATGCCAGGGCAGTTGTGAGAAGTATCAGCGCAGCGAATAATGCACGTCTAGTGTTCATGGTTTTCATCCTTCTTTGAAAATGAGATGCCCCGTTTTAAAGGGGAAAAGCCTCCCGGCAATTATAGCCGAGAGGCTTTATAACGTTTGAACATTTTACGCGGCGACTCGTCCCTTTGCCATCATATCGGCAAAGTTCGTGCCTTTGAGTCTATTAACCAATTCCTCCTGCGCATCACACCAGACCGGGCGCAATGGGCAGTCATCGTCAAAGGCACATGCGCCTGTATCGCCAACGCATTCATTGAGTTGAATGGGGCCATCGATGGCTTCGATCACTTCCAAAAGTGTGATCTCTTTGGGATCGCGGGCCAGGGTGACTCCGCCGCGTGCTCCGCGCGAAGTATGCAGAAGCCCAGCAATAGACAACTGCGAAACGATCTTGGCGAGGAAGGATGGCGGAATGCGTTGTTCCTCCGCTATCGTACTCGTGGCTGTGCGCTGATCGCCACCTCGGGCAAGATGAAGGACAGCGCGAACGGCATAATCTGCTTGACGGGTAATCTGCATGCGAACCTCACTTAATAGGTAAAACTTACCAACAATCACGATTTTATTGTGCAATTCGTTTCAAGGCAAGTGATAGAGGTCACAGGTGAATTATGACCTTTTACTCTGAATTATAAGGGAGAAAATTACGCATCACGTATTACGTAATACGTGATGCGTAAAGTGTGATGTAGTAGTGTTGGGTTATTTTGTGAGAGTCAGATTTCCCGCTCCCATTTCGACGACAAAGGTAAGTGTAGGACCTTCGCCTTTTTGTTTATAGACGTTTCCGTTCTGACCCCAGCCTGAGCCTGCGCTGACATTCGATGCGCCGCTTTCCACGGTGACAACTGCATGCACGCCCTCGGGCACGGTGATGATGAGGTTGCTGAACCCCGTTTCAACTTTGATCGAGGCGTCTCTTTGCAGGTCACCGGAGAAATCGAGGGTGTAATCGCCTGCACCGGACGAAAAATCAAAGATGCTGAAATTGGCGTTGGCAAGACCTTCCATCTTGACATCAGATGCGCCAGTGGAATAACTGAATACAGACATCTCGGTTTGATTAGGTTCGGAGAATGAGAGATTGACATCCGCCGCGCCATCTTGAATGGTCAGGCTTGTGAGGGCGAGTCCGCCAAGCTCAAAATTTCCATCATACGCGCCTGATTCGATGCTCAAGTTCATGGGCTGGTCACCGAGTTTGAAATCCCATTCGTTTTTGAGGTCGTCAAAGTTGGGGAGGAAATTAATTTGGGTATCACCCATTTTGACATGAACATCACCATCTTCAGTCACGATTTCTGGTTTGAATTCCTCGTAATTGTAGGTGGCTGTCCCATCCACAAGCTGACCTTCGCCGGGCAATAGTTTCATTTGCCCTGCGCCGAATGACAGTTTCAAACTAACTTCATCCGCATCGGGATAATCTATTTGGATATCATCCACAACTTCCGGGCCCGGCTCCGCTCTTTTCGGCAGGTCAACATTGAATCCACACGCCATGCTGGCTAACGCGAGAACCGCGATAAAAATTATAAGTCTTCGTAACATTGAAATACCTCCTCAGGTAATTTTGCCTGAAGAGGTATACGTTGGAAAGTGGAAAGTGGTTGCAGAGGTTACTTTGGATTTGCCTGACGCCAAAAGATTAAATCCAAGAGTTTCAGATCGGTCATGTCGGCTCTGATAGCTTTGGTCTTTGCAAAGTTTTCAATCTCCATTCTGATATTACTCATGATGTGATCATTATCCGTTGACCATTCTTTGTAAGCCTGACTTATAACAACAAAAGCAATATAGAAACTTTCTTTTTTAAGCCCAAAATAGTCTTTTATCGGATTATCAAGAGCACAAAAATCACCTGGCGCCAACGTATGTACTAGCTTTGCAAAGAATGACCCGAGACTCTTTTGTTTGATCTCTTCACCATGTTTGATTTGCGCATTTGCAAAAAACTTGAAATAGATGGTAGCCAATTGACCACTTTCAATCAGTTCAAGGATTTCTGGCTTATTGTCTTCGAGAAACTTGAGATAACTACTGTCAATACCCTGCAATGAATATTGCTGCTTAAATCTCCAAAAGTAATTGGGGTCGGATAAGAATAGTTCCTTATTAGAAATCGTATCTGAATAATAGATATGGAAGGCTGATGATTTTGTGTTATCAAAATAGCCTTCGAGGGAAGCGCGAGCTATCTCGGTGGCAACCTTATCAGTTAATAAATTCGATATTCTTCCTTTTACTCTGTCTTTTAGTTCTGCCAAATATGTAGAAATTTCTCTTTGCATATCACCTCCTATCCACTATTCACCATTCACTTTTCACTTCTTACTTCCCCTTCTTCAATGCCGCGTCCAAAGCCTGGTCCAGCGAGCGGACTTCGATGATCTCGATGCCCTTGGGATATTCCTCGCCTTTACGAATGGCCTTGGGGACGATGGCAGTTTTGAATCCCAACTTTTGCGCTTCGCGTAAGCGCGCCACCATTTGACCGGGCATTCGCAGCTCACCTGCCAAACCGATCTCACCGATCAACACAGCCTCCGCGCGGACGGGTACATCCTTCCACGAAGATGCAATCGCTGCCGCGATAGCCAAGTCCGCAGCGGGTTCGTCAATTTGAATGCCGCCCACCACATTCACGAAGACATCGTGCTCGGCAAGTTTCAACCCAACACGGCGGGTGAGCACCGCTGTAATCAACAACAAACGATTGAAGTCCACGCCGTTGGGAGTTCGACGCGCATTTCCAAATTGAGTGGGGGATGTCAGACCTTGAATTTCAACCAGGATGGGACGCGTCCCTTCCATTGTCACTGCAATGGTAGAGCCCGCTGCATTGATCATCCTCTCCGCCAGAAATGCTTCGGAGGGATTCGTCACTTCAACCAGTCCGCCTTCACGCATTTCGAACACGCCCACTTCAGCAGTCGCGCCAAAACGATTCTTCACAGAGCGCAGCAAACGATATGCCTGAAAGCGGTCACCTTCCAAATACAAAACTGTATCCACAATATGCTCAAGCACACGCGGACCGGCGATGGCGCCATCCTTGGTCACATGGCCGATCATGAACACGGAAATCCCGGAGGACTTGGCCAGCTCTCGCAATTGAGATGCACACTCGCGCACCTGCGAGACCGATCCCGCCGAGGAATCCAGGTCAGATAGATAAACGGTCTGGATCGAGTCAACAATTAGCAGGTCAGGTTTTGAATCGCGCACGTGATTCAGGATCACTTCGAGATTCGTCTCAGTCACCAGCAAAAGATTTTGCGGTAGGGGTAGGGACACAGCGGAGTCTTTCGGAGATTTTGTCGAACGTTCGTCGCGCTGTGTCCCTACGCCGTTAACCAAACGCATCGCGCGCATCTTGATCTGCCGTTCCGATTCCTCGCCCGAAACATACAACACGCGCTGGCTCTTCGCCATCTCCATCGCCATTTGCAGCATCAACGTGGATTTGCCAATGCCAGGGTCACCGCCAATGAGGACGATGGAACCCAGCACGATGCCGCCGCCGAGGACTCGTGCAAACTCACCGATCGGCAGATGGACTCGATCTTCCGCTTCACCCCCGACCTCGGAAATGGGACGCGGCTCCGAGCGGCCTGTCAGCCCCCGCACATTTCCCGCTCCCTTCGCAATCGGCTCCTCGTGGACAATTTCCTCCACCATGCTATTGAACGATCCACATTGCGGACATTTGCCCATATAAGAGGCCGCCGCGCGCCCGCATTCCTGACATACATATCGTGTGTGTGTTTTTGCCATGGTTATCACCTTTTGTGTGTCACTCTGAGAGAGCGTTCGTTGCAACCGAAGGGTCTCGCTTGTAAAGTTGGAGATGCTTCGCCAAAGAACGGCTCAGCATGACATATAAGCAGGCAGTATAACAGAATTTATGTTCTGTTTTCGTTGTCTGCTATACTCTGTAGGTCGCGTTTTCAACGCGACGTCACGCTGAAAGCGTGACCTACCCAAAGGAGAAAACATGGAACTGATCGCAAATATTCTTATTGGTCTGGTCGCCCTCCTGCACTTTTACTTTCTCTATCTCGAAATGTTCCTATGGGACAAGCCTCGCGGAATGAAATCTTTTAACCTAACGGCGGAATTTGCTAAACAATCAAAGACCCTAGCCATGAATCAGGGACTGTATAACGGCTTTCTAGCCGCCGGCTTGATCTGGGGCATCTTCGCAGGTGATGCGGTGAAGATATTCTTCTTGAGCTGTGTCATTATCGCGGGAATCTTTGGCGCGATGACGGTCAGCAAGCGGATATTTTATATCCAGGCTG